>JANYBN010000046.1 GCA_025360785.1 Geobacter sp. | reverse complement strand
ACACAACACAGCTGTACGGTGTTGCAGCACATTATGCCAGTGAAGTCCAATTTAGACCCCCCCAGTTCCTCACAACATCTCATTCTGCTTTCGGATGTCCCCCCCGCATTAGAGGTGCTTTGCTAAAGACCCCTGGATATTCATAAGGGTATCATTGTTGTTCGGCTAATTGCATCAGGATGTGCCAGGCTCCTAAGCAACTTGATGACAGAAGAGATTCAATGAGGGTGCACAACACAAAAAAACGCCCGGAAGATGAATCTTCCGGGCGTTTAAATTGAATAGAGAAAGTGCTTTAGTTCGGGTAAACCGAAACCTTTTTGCGATCTTTTCCAAGACGCTCAAAAGCCACTACGCCTTCGATCAGAGCGAACAGGGTATAATCCTTGCCGCAGCCGACGTTGTTGCCCGGGTGGATCTGTGTGCCGCGTTGACGATAAATAATATTGCCGGCTTTGACGGTTTCGCCGCCGAATTTCTTGCAGCCAAGACGCTGTCCGCCTGAATCTCTGCCGTTTCTTGAACTACCACCAGCTTTCTTATGTGCCATTTCCGTATCTCCTGGGAAAAATATTTATGCTGTTTTTTGTTAAGCAGTAATCTTTTCAATCTTGAGCACGGTCAGGTGCTGGCGATGACCGCGTAGTTTACGTGAGTCTTTGCGGCGTTTAGATTTGAATACAAGAACCTTCTTGCCTTTACCCTGCACAGCAATTTTTGCTGTTACGGAAGCCCCGGCGACGCGTGGCGCACCCACAACCGTCTTTTCTCCACCGACCATAAGGATCTCAGCGAATTCTATGCTGTCGCCGATTTCGCCCTCAAGTTTTTCTACCTTGAGAAATTCGCCTTCAGTAACCTTGTATTGCTTTCCACCTGTTTTGATAACTGCGTACATATGCCATCTCCATCCGCTTCTGATTTTTAAAGAGTTATGAACTATAGACACATGGACTTAACAAGTCAAGCATAAAATAACACTGGTAAATTGAACGCATTCTGCTGACAAGGCTCAGTCCTTATATGAATTTCTGTTCTTATGCCGGAATGTCACCAAAAAGCTCGTCAAAGATTGCCTGCACAGTTGTTATCCGGTCGGCTTTCCAGGCGTTGGTTCCGCAGAAAACCAGACCGGTCTCGACATCCCCGCGTTGGGCGCGATCCAGGGCGGTGACGATACAGAAGCGCTCACCGGATTCTTTGTAAGAACATTTTTTCAGGCAGCCAAGTTGGCAAGGGGTATGGTGGTCAAGATCAAATTGACGAATGTTATCCTGATTGCTTAAAATAGCCCGCCCCGGCAGTCCGGCAGGGCTCATAATCAGCCCGATATCCTCTTGTTTGCAATTAAGGTAACTCTGCTTAAACTCATCACTGGCATCACATTCTTCTGTACAGACAAAACGGCTGGACATCTGGACGCCGTCGGCCCCCTCGGCCAGGGCATGTTCCAGGTCTGCCCGATCCCAGACGCCTCCGGCCGCTATTACCGGCACATCAACGCCGCACTCATCTCGGAAAAACGTCTTTATATCACGTACCGTTGCATATTGATCATACTCACCGGTGCCGATGTTTTCCATCTTTTCGCCCAGATGGCCGCCTGCAGTATCGGGATCTTCCACCACGACAGCATCCGGAAACCGGTGATACGCTTTCTGCCATTTGCGAACGATAAGTTGGGCAGCCCGAAGTGAGGAGACAATCGGCACCAGCGCAACATCTGGATGATCGGCGGTGAGTTCCGGCAGTCCCATAGGCAGTCCGGCTCCGCAGACAATCACCTTGGCGCCGCCATCAATGGCCGCCCTGACGAGAGACTCGAAATCAGAGAGCGCGACCATGACATTGACACCGATAATTCCATCAGGGGCAATTTCATATGCCTTGCGCAATTCAGCTTTAAAAGCCTCAGCCTCAGCCTGAAAAAAATTCTTACCATCATAGAGGCCACTATTAAGGGCTATGCCGGCAGCAGCCACCAGTCCGACGCCGCCGCTTTTTGCAATATGTCCGGCCAGCCGGCCAGCAGATATTCGGACACCCATTCCGCCCTGGATAAGCGGATAACGTACGGTATGCTTTCCTATTTTAAGTGGCTTCACTATTAAATCTCCCCTATGATATTTATTCACGGCATCATAGCAAAGCCCGCTTGTGGTGAGTGTAATAGTTTTGTAAAATGAACCGCAAATCCCGGTAAGGGCTGTAACCAATTTTTTTCTGGACTTGTTGACATGTTCTCACTAAAATCTGACAGTTTATTTAGAAATCGGGAGTCTGCCATGGAACAGGAAAAACTGGATTATTTCAAAAATATATTGAATGAAGAAATGAAAGTGTTGCAGGGTGAGGCCGGCAGAACTGTGACGGAGATGACTACGGATGCTTTAAGTTTCCCCGATCCAACCGACCGTGCCACGCAGGAATCTGATCGTAACTTTGAGCTGCGCATCAGGGATCGGGAGCGGCGGTTGATCAATAAAATCAAAGATGCCCTCGACCGTATAGAGTCTAAAGAGTTTGGTGTCTGTGACGATTGCGGGGAAGAGATCGGAGAAGCTCGCCTTAAAGCGAGACCCGTGACAACCCAGTGCATTGACTGCAAGATGTCTGCTGAGGAAAAGGAACGACGAGTTTAAATTCAACATACTTACTAAATATATATGGCGGTACGCAGGATAAAAGCATGAATATTCCTGATTCTCCACAACATCCTGAAATCAATAATACTCTGTCTGAACTGACGCTTCTGTATCAGTTCAGTAACACAATGCTTTCCACAATACGCCTCAACAAGCTGACGCATCTTATTCTTACCGCGATTACCGCACCATCATCCAACCTTTTTGAACGAGCCATACTGTTTCTGCGTAACGAAAAAACCAACGTACTGCAAGGTATGGTCGCCGTAAACCGCCAACTCTCCGAAGTGTTGCAGATTGTCGGAGGTCACGATGCCCTCGGGAGTCGCTGGGATATAAGCGATGAAATAATAGCGCAACAGCGGTCTGCCGAATTTTGTCTGCAGGTTCGCCTGACACGCATCGAAATCGACAGCGTCTGCCCGCTCATGCATCACATTATTTCAGAACGCAGTCTCTGCCACTCCGATGAAACCCTCTGCCAACAATGTCAGACCTGTCATTTCGTCAGACCATTATGCGGCGGGCCATTTGCAGCGGCCCCCCTTGTTTCCCGCGAAACCACTATCGGCATGATAGTGGTAGATAATCCGGATTCAGGCCGTGAAATTACAAGTGATAATCTGCATTTTCTTCAGCTCTTCGCCAACCAGGCAGGTATGGCGATAGAAAATTCGATGCTGTATAATCGCATCGAAGATGCCAATATAAATCTGCGGGATGCTCGAGAACGCCTGCTGCATGGCGAGCGTCTGGCTGCCATCGGCGAGATGGCGGCAAACCTGGCTCATGAGCTGAAAAATCCGCTTATCACGATCGGAGGCTTTGCCGGACGACTGCTCAAATCGTTACCTGCCGAGACACGTGAACACCAGTATGTCGATACTATCGTCTCAGAAGTCAGTCGTCTGGAGAAAATGCTGGCTGAAATTCTGGCATTTTCGCGCAAGCCGACCATCTGTTTCAACGCCTGTGATCTTGAAGAAATTATTCATGATTGCCTTGCAAGCTGTGCCACTGCTTTTGAGGAATACAGCATCAAGGCATCGTTTTCCACCGACATCCCCCCTTGGACGGTTTCCGGTGATGCGCATCAACTGAAACAGGTTTTTCTCAACCTGATACTGAACGCCTGTGATGCAATGCAGGAGGGGGGACAACTGACAGTAGCCCTTGAAAAAGCACCTCTCGGTAATAAAACGGTTATTGTAACTGTGGAGGATACCGGCGGAGGGATTCCGAAAGAGATGCTGCCGCAGATATTCAATCCTTTTTTTACAACCAAACATCATGGCACCGGCCTTGGGCTCGCTATTGCAAACCGTATTATCCTCAACCATTTCGGCTCCATAGAAGCACACAATACCGGACATGGCGCTGTTTTCATAATAAGATTGCCGCTGGCGGAAAATGCCGACTGACTTCTTGATGCTTTACCCCTCGCTGAAAATTAAAATCTCAGGTATTTTGTTGCTCATTAGAAATCTTCCGGTTATGGTTCATTCGGTAGCCAATATTCCGGGAGAAGTTTCTGATGATAAAAAAATATGTTTCTAATATTGCCGTACAAATCGGGCTTGAACTGTCTAAAATATCGCTTGTCGATGGACAGACTCTAGGATGCCGTGATACACATCTGCTCAGCATGTCTATAAAAGAGCGTATTGTAAGTACAATTATTTATCAGTCCGATCTTGAGAATCTGGTTAAAGGGATCGGATGTGATCGGCTGGAGATCAGAATCAGAATGGCTTTGTCGCGTCTTCAGCTCTTGGTTGATTTAAAACCGCAGAATACGCAGTAAGCCGTAGGAGAAAAAATATATACGAGTAGGACTGATATAATTACACATGGCGGATTCAAGTCTGAAGTGCAACTTTTGTAAGTGAATTAAAGTGGTGAGCTGCGTTACTATCAGCGCCACTTTAACGACCAAGAAAAAGGTGCACAGATGAAGCAATACAAACAGCTCACCACCGGGCTAAGATACC
>JANYBN010000033.1 GCA_025360785.1 Geobacter sp. | reverse complement strand
GTTGACCGATCCCGATACTGGAATAGTAAAGCAGGTCCAGGTATTTGTCGCGGTCATGGGGGCGAGTTCCTACACCTATGCCGAAGCCACCTTGAGTCAATCACTTCCGGATTGGCTTGGCTCCCATGTTCGGGCCTTCATGTTCTTTGGCGGTTTGCCTCAGATTATTGTGCCGGACAATCTTCGCTCGGCGGTGTCAAAGCCCTGCCGCTATGAGCCGAAATTGAACCGGTCCTATCTGGACCTCGCAACTCACTACAACATTGCCGTTATTCCCGCCCGCGTCAGAAAACCCCGAGACAAAGCGAAAGCGGAAGCCGGTGTGCAGTTAGTGCAGCGCTGGATCTTGGCTGCCTTGAGAAATCGCACCTTCTTCTCCCTGGACGAACTGAATCAGGCCATTGCCGGACTGTTGACCAAACTCAACGCCAAACCCTTCCGAAAGATCTCCGGTTCCAGGGAGAGCCTGTTCGCCGAACTGGACCAGCCCGCCCTGTCCCCCTTGCCGGCCAGTCACTATCAGTATGCTGATTGGCTACCGGTTCGTCTTGGCTACAATTACCATGTGCAGATTGAGGATCACTTCTATAGCGCCCCTCATCAGCTCAGAAACGAAAAACTTGACGCGAGGCTAACCCCTCTTACTATCGAGCTTTTCCACAAACACGAACGGGTTGCCTGTCACCAGCGCAACTACAAGAGAGGCTATACTACCGTTACCGAGCATATGCCGAAGGCTCATCGGGAGTATGCCGAATGGACACCGGAGCGCCTCGTCAATTGGGCGGCAAAGACCGGTGCAGCCACGGCAAAGCTGGTAGAGACAATCCTTGCCGACAAGGTCCATCCGCAACAGGGGTTTAACTCCTGCATGGGGATCATCTCCCTTGCCAGGAAATTCGGTCAAGAGCGGGTAGAGGCGGCCAGCAACAGGGCGCTCGCCATTGGTGGCGCCAGTTACACCAGTCTGAAATCGATCTTGAAAAACGGCCTTGACTCAAAGCCGCTGCCCGGTCAAAGCAACCCCCAACAGCAGGCCATCATTCACCCCAACATCCGCGGCAACAAGTACTATCACTAACCACAAAGGAGACATCAGAATGCTTATCCACCCGACTATCGACAAGCTCAACAGTATGCGCCTCACCGGCATGGCCAAGGGATTCAGAGCACAGATGGAAAACCCCGAGATCCACAACCTGCCGTTCGAGGACCGGATGGCCCTTATCGTGGACATGGAGTTCATGGCGCGGGAGAAACGTCAGTTCGACGCCCGGTTGAAAAATGCCAAACTCCGCCAGAATGCTGTTCTTGAAGACCTGGACACTAGAGCCGACCGGTGCATTGATCGCGCCCTGCTTGCCAGCCTTTCCACCTGCCAGTGGGTCAAGAAACGCCATAACCTCCTGATTACCGGGGCAACCGGCGCCGGTAAAACCTGGCTATCGTGCGCCTTATCCCACTCTGCTTGCCGTCAGGGAATCACCGCCGTCTATCACCGGTTGCCCACGCTCATGCAGGACTTGGAACTCGCACGTCACGACGGTCGCTACAGAAAAGTCATGCGGTCACTGGCCAAGGCCGAGCTCCTCATCCTGGATGACTGGGGGATTGCGCCCCTCTCATCGGAGCAGCTGCGCGATCTGTTGGAAATCATCGACGAGCGCTACCATAAATCTTCTACGCTGATAACCAGTCAGCTGCCGGTCGCTAACTGGCACGAGGCTCTCAACGATCCTACCATGGCGGATGCAATCCTCGACCGGCTGCTGCACAATGCCTATAAAATCGATCTGGGAGGCGACTCGATGCGTAAACTGTTATCGAAGATTGACGCAACCGGAAACTTGTGAGACATTAATTTTTACCCAGCGGCGCACCCCCTCAGGGGGTGGCCGACTTCATCGGAATGCCCGGCCGAGTTCCGTCGGAATGGGTGGCCGACATCAATCGGAATAGGTGGCCGACATCGTCGGAATCCGCAGAGAGTCCTACCGGAAGAAATCACGTCCACGAAACCCGTCATCCGACATCTAACAACGCTCCCCCAGAAAAGGATGAAGTGGAAAATAACTCTGGCCCAGGGGGTGGCAAATAACCTTGGCCCTTGACATTATAATGCTTGAGCAGTTAATCGATTACGTCGGTGTTAATGGTCATGTAGTCTCCTTAGGGTAGTTTGGTGTACCCCCTTATGACCATTTACACAAACCTTTTTACACCCTCATGGTTGGATGTTGTTTTAGGACAAAAAAAAGAAGAGGCGGCTAGCCTCTTCCTTTTTTTGTCCTTGGACTTGTTTTCTTTTTAACTTGCGCATCCCGAGGCTGCTGTACAGACCATGGAATGTGTGGAGGCAGTCCCATCTTTAATAGGATATCCACCAAAAATGCTCTAATTACTGGAAACAACTGATGTCCAAGCAGCTCTGCAATTTCTTCAAATTTTTCAAGGTGGTTCTTTTCTTTTTCAAACACTTTGAAGTCTGCTCTAAACTTCGCAGATATATCAAAATATTCGGAATTATCATCATTAATAGCTTTGAGTCCTGTCGTAAATTTTAGGCAGAAATCACCTTTGTCCGCTTCTGGCAATAAACTGAAGTCAACCTCATGCGTTAAGTTAATCTCAAGTTTTGCTTTTTCAAAGCTAGTGTTCGAAAGCTTAGAATAACTTTCTAGCAAAAACACTTTCGTTAATTTACAATTCTCAAGGTAGGAGCTTCTT
>JANYBN010000026.1 GCA_025360785.1 Geobacter sp. | reverse complement strand
ATATTTTTCAACAAAAAAAAACGGCACTGGACTAGGCTTGGCTATAGTTAGCAGTATTGTTACTGATCATGGCGGTTTTGTGAGGATTCGAGACAATATGCCTCATGGAGCGATATTTGTCGTTGAGTTACCTGCCGGGTGAATATTAAGTTAAAAGAGGAACTGACATGCAACATACTATTTTGGTAATTGATGATGAAAAGGATATCAGAACGTCGCTAATTGGGATTCTTGAAGATGAAGGCTATCAAGTTCTATGTGCAGAAAGCGGTGTTGAAGGGATTGAGTGCGCCAGACAGGAACTCCCCGATCTGATATTGCTTGATATATGGATGCCGGGAATGGACGGACTGGAAACACTTGAACAGCTTAAAAAACAGCTTCCCAAGGTGACGGTCATCATGATTTCCGGACATGGCACGATTGAGACGGCTGTCCGAGCCACCAAACTTGGGGCGTTCGATTTTATTGAAAAGCCGCTGTCGCTTGAGAAAGTATTGATCAGCGTTGCTAATGCGTTGCAACTGCAAGAATTAAAAGTGGAAAATGCCGAACTCAAGCGTTCAGCTTCTGCTGACATTGAACTTGTCGGTGAATCTCCGGAAATAATTGCTGTGCGGGAACAGATCCGGCTTGTTGCACCAACCTCAGCATCTGTACTTATCAGAGGCGAAATGGGCTCTGGAAAAGATTTGATTGCCTGCTCAATCCACTGCAACAGTCAACGAAAAGAGCGTCCGTTTATAACCGTTCACTGTTCTGCCATCCCTGAAGAGCTGATCGAGAGTGAATTGTTTGGCCATGAGAAAGGAACACTGATTGGTGCAGTATCTCACAAGAAAGGTCGGCTGGATCAGGCTGATGGCGGCACCCTGTTTCTTGATGAAATAGGTGAACTGTCACTTAGTACCCAGTTGAAATTGCTAAGATTTATTCAGGACCATAGTTTCGAGAGAGCCGGGGGAACACGCAGGATCGTCGCTGATGTTCGAATTATTGCTGCTACATCCAGATCGCAAGAACAGGATATGGCGGATGATATGTTCAGTGCAGATCTTTTTTATCAATTAAGCACCATAACCTTTCTGGCTCCCCTACTGCGTGAGCGCCTGGAGGATGTCGGCGCACTAGTTCAATATTTCGTCGCTCAGTTCTTCAGGAGGGAAGGGGGAGAGGCAAAAGCCTTTCTACCGGAGGCTATCGACAAACTGCGGCAATATTCATGGCCGGGTAATCTTCGCGAATTAAGGAACGTAGTGGAGCGGATTCTGATAGTAGTGCCAGGACGGGTTATTTCAGCGGAAGATATTCCTGTTTTATCAGGAGAGACGCATTCTGGAACGATATCTTCACTGCCAAAAGAGGCGGCTCTTTCGCGCTCGGCACTACGGGACGCCAGAGAGGACTTCGAGCGGGAGTTCATTATTCAGAAACTTGAAGAAAACGACTGGAATATCTCCCGTACTGCTGAACTGATTGAGCTGGAAAGAAGCAATCTGCACCGTAAAATAAAAAGTTATGGAATTGACGTACGGAGATAATTGAAATGTTACCAATCAAAAAGGTTAGATCACATAAGTGGACAATATTGCTGGCTTTGTTGATTTTTGCCTGTCTTGCGATTGTTATATACAGTCGCTTAAACAGGCGTCAAACAACATCTGATACAAATTCGCTCAGACTTTTGCGTGATGCCTACGCAGCTGTACTCGCAAACCATGTAGAAAAGCCAGACTCAAAAAAGCTGGTACTCAAAATGGTCGATGGCATGTTGGCCACGCTCGACCCGCACAGTGCCTATCTTCCTCCTGAACCGCTTCACGCGATGCAAGAGCAGATTTCCGGTTCTTTCGGAGGTGTCGGTATTGAACTAGGCACAAAAGAAGGCAAGTTGACTGCTATTGCCCCGATTGATGACACTCCGGCCTCCCGTGCAGGAATTCATGCTAATGATCATATATGGAAGATTGACGGTAAATTAACCAACAGTATGAATATCTCGGTAGCGGTAAAAATGATGCGTGGGGAGAAAGGGACTCCTGTAACTCTTACTATAGTTCGTGCTGAAAGCGCAAAACCACTCGTTTTTAATCTAATTAGAGACATTATAAAATTAAAAAGTCTGAAGCCCAAACTACTTGATTCAGGGTATGGTTTAATTCGAATATCTCAGTTTCAGGAGCGGACCGGAAGTGAGTTCAAAGAGGCGCTGAAGGATCTCCATATGAAATCTGGAGGAACTATGAAGGGGTTGATTCTGGATCTGCGCTACAATCCAGGTGGCTTGATAAGTACTTGTGTAGAAGTGGCCAATTGCTTTGTCGGCGATGACATCAATAATACAGCGATTGTTAGCATCAAGGGACGAACCCCCGAAGCCAACCATGTCTATAACGCTACGCTTGGAACCAAAGAACCTCGGTATCCCATTGTTATTCTTATCAACGGCGGCAGTGCAAGCGCCTCGGAAATAGTTGCCGGTGCCCTGCAGGATCACAAGCGTGCCATCATTATGGGTACGCAAAGTTTCGGTAAAGGTTCCGTTCAGTCAATAATCCCGATGAAGGGTAACGCTGCGCTTAAATTAACAACAGCTCGATATTACACACCAAGCGGTCGTTCAATACAGGCCAAAGGGATTGTTCCTGATGTAGAGGTGCCAAACATTTCACCTCTGCCGCCAAAAGAGAAGGGGGTGGAGTTAAAGGAGAAAGATCTGGAAAAAAGTCTGGCTTCAGACGGCAAGGAGCCTGCAGCGCCACAAAAAGTTCAGGTGTCGCCCCACAGCGGTGCTTTTACAGATGCGGATATACAAAAGGATTATCAGATAAGGCGGGCGCTTGAGTTGCTGCAGTCTATCAGTATGCTGAAGGAAAAGGGATACTAGTAGGAATATTCAGAAACTGCGGGCTCATGCCAACCCGCGGTTTCTGAATATTCTCATAAATAGAACTCCAATGACTGAGAGGCAAAGTCCCACACAGAGAAATAAATAACCAATCCCTCTTCCTTCACCCCATCCCCAAAGATCTTTGTTTTTCATTAGAAAAATCAAGGCCAGACCGCCAAATGTTCCTATTCCGCCGATGATATATATCGCAAAGGCGATTATTGCCAAGCCGATTCCCTGTCTTTTTGCCATTAATTATCTCCTGCCAGTCTATTAGTCGTTCAGTAATTCCTGTAGTTTTGCCCCGATATCATTTTCACGGATCATAGACTCGCCGATCAGAAAAGCCTTTGCACCGTCGGCCTGCAGTCGGACAATATCGGCACGGCTGCTGATGCCGCTCTCAGTTACCAGTAAACGTTCAGAAGGTATCATGCGAGCCAGGCGACCGGTTGTGGCGAGGTCTGTTGCAAATGTTCTTAAATTACGATTATTTACACCGATCAGGGTACAGTCTGTTTTCAGAGCCTTTTCCATTTCAGCTTCATCATGAACCTCTATGAGCACATCCAGGTGTATCTCCTGTGCCACGGTATGGAACTCACGTAACTGGTTTAGATCAAGCATGGCGGCGATGAGAAGAATTGCATCGGCCCCGGCAACACGCGCCTCATAGATCTGGTATGGATCGCAAATAAAGTCTTTGCGCAACAGGGGCAGCGATACTGTCTCGCGAATAAGAGCCAGGTATCGCAGATGACCGAGAAAAAACTTTTCATCCGTCAACACTGACAGGCAGGTAGCACCGTTATCCTGGTAGATTTCGGCAATCTCCAGCGGATCGAAATCGGCGCGGATAACTCCCTTGCTCGGGGAACCCTTCTTGACTTCAGCAATAATAGCAGTCCAATCTGAAGCCACAGCTTCGCGCAGGTGCCGTTCAAAGCCGCGTGTCATGTCTTCCAAGTCAGAAATACGTGCTTTAAGGTCGTTTATCGGTGCAGCCATCATGGCTGCATTAACCTCATCGTGCTTGTGGGAAACAATTTTCTTCAGAATATCGGGTGTGTTGGTGGTCATGTTAATAGATGGTCTCCAGTTATTGTGAATTCGTCAGTGCCGCCAATTTTTCTATCTGCTGCAACGCCCTGCCGGAATCAATGGCTTCTGCAGCCAGTCTCATTCCCTCCGCTGGTGTACAAACCTTGCCGGCGGCTATCAAGGCAAAAGCGGCATTAAGGAGGACAATCTCTCTCCTTGGTCCCTGTTCCCCAGCTAGAATGGATTTGACGATATCAGCATTGTCAATGGCATCGCCACCTTTAAGCATCTCCATCGTACAACGAGTCAGGCCAAATTCCTCCGGGGAAACTGTTTTAATAGTGACTCCGGCAGGAGTGACCTCAGCCACCAGGGTTTCACCTGTTAGTGTCATCTCGTCCATACCGTCCATGCCATGTACCACAAAGCCGTGCCTGCAACCAAGCTTGTGCAGCACTCCGGCCAGCGTCTCAACTAAATCAGCGCGGTAAACACCCATCACCTGACAGTCAGCTCCGGCGGGGTTAGTCAGAGGCCCTAAAATATTGAAGATAGTACGAATACCGATCTCTCGTCTTGGGCCGATGGCGTGCTTCATCGCACTATGAAGGGCAGGGGCAAACAGGAAGCCTATGCCGATCTGGTCGATGCAGTTTTCAACAGTTTTGGGTGTCACGTCAAGGTTAATGCCAAGTTTCTCCAGCACGTCGGCACTGCCGCAAGCCGACGATACGGAGCGGTTGCCATGCTTGGCTACTTTGATGCCGCAGGCTGAAACTACGAAGGAAACTGTGGTGGAAATGTTAAATGTATTAGTGCCGTCACCGCCGGTGCCGACTACATCAAGGATGGTCTCCCGGTCGATGTTTATGTCGTCGCGATCAATGTCCAGAACACCTTTACCGACCCGTATCGGGGTAGCTCGTTCGCGCATTACGCGAGCAGCGCCAGTGATCTCCTCAACGGTTTCACCCTTCATACGCAGAGCGGTTATGAAAGCACCAATCTGCGCTGGAGTACATTCCCCGGACATGATCTGGTTCATAACTTCGATCATCTGTCTTTCTGTAAGATGTTCACGTTCAACAACTTGAGCTATGGCTTTTTTTATCATTTTAGACACTCCATACGGAAAAAGGGGATGTTGCCATCCCCTTACAGGTAGTTATGAATGCAAAGAAAACTAGACCTCTTCTTTGATCTTGCGAATTGCCTCGCGTATTAGAACTTCAGCCAGATCAGGAACTATTTCCCAGACTATTCGCTCTATCACTTCTTTTGACGCGCTTGTAAGGGCAGCCTTGAGCTGCTCTTCGGTCAGTGTCGCGGATGCTGCAACAGCGTCAGTAATCGGAGGTGCAGTCAGAACAGCTGGCTCTACAGGGGCTGTGAAGACTGGTGACGGATCAACCAGTGGAGCAAATGGTGCTGCCGGTGTTTCAAACACCGGAGAGGGTGCAACAAAATCGGCAAAAGCTGGCGATTGCACGGTTGGTTCCGGTTCAGGAGCTGTCGGAGTATCGGCCCCATACTCAAATGCAATGTCACCAAATGCTGTTTCCTGGGCAGGAACAACTTGATCAGAAAAAGCTTCTTGAAGCGGTTCTTTAATGGCTTCCTCTTCAAATTCAAAAGTGTTTTCCTCGACCGGAATCCATTGAGAACCGGTATGCTGCGGCATTGAGGCAGATGGAATGACGGGTTGCACAAGTTGCACATCTTCTTCTTCTGAAACAATTGCAAACACATCAGGCTCAATAGTTGTCAAAGGAGGAGAAGAGAAAACAGGTGGAACGGCTACCGCCTCATTTGGAGCCTCCACTTCCGGAGAAAAGGCACCCCAGATATCAGTAGGTTCTGACTGCTGTTGTTCAAGAACAGGCGCAGGAATATCATTTGTCGGGGCAGAAACTTCAGGAATCTGTTCTGAAATGATTTCAGGGGCAGGTTGTTGTTGCGAAACAGCTGCAGACTTCGTCCTTGTACCTCCAAGTTCCAGCAGCTCTTTTACCTTGGCGATGATTTGCTGCGACTCAAACGGTTTGGAAATAAAATCGTCGGCTCCGCATTTTTTTGCTTTTTCCTCGTCAAATGGTTCAAATGATCCAGTAAGTATTAAAATAGGTTTGTCAGAGAGTGAGGGGGTAGAGCGAACCGTTTCAGCAACTTCATAACCGGTCATACCAGGCATCAGGGCATCAATAAGCAATATATCCGGTATAATTTCAAGGGCTTTTTCGACAGCTGCTTTGCCGTTATCAACGACCGTCAAGCTGTATTCATCTCCTCCAAAAATAATGCCGATTACTTTCTGAATGGTTATACTGTCATCGGCGACCAGCACTTTTATGCTCATCGATTCCTCCCCTGCTGAGTGGATGCGCAAGAATTATAATACTTCAGACAACTAACACAGGTGCAATAACGTGTCAAGGTATTAGCGTTTCAGGGGATTTCCATGCTGTTGACAATCTCGGCATTAATTCT
This sequence comes from Geobacter sp., assembly GCA_025360785.1. GTDB lineage: Bacteria > Desulfobacterota > Desulfuromonadia > Geobacterales > Pseudopelobacteraceae > JACRCG01. Next base: position 19,316 of record JANYBN010000026.1, on the reverse strand, counting down.
AGGGGTCGAAAATATTGAGACAGCCAGAGTAGATATATCTTTACGTAATTGGTTAAATTGTCTTACATTTGTGTAATCAAGACGTACTGTCAATAGAATTACGTATAAATCCTGTTCCGGGTCAATCCAGATTGAGGAACCGCTGTACCCGGTGTGGCCGAAAGACATATCAGAAAAGCTGTTTCCACGCGGTGATGAAAACGGTGAATCGATATCCCACCCCAGACCTCTGATTATTTTGCCGTTGCTGTAAAAGTAGGGTGATGTCATCTGGGTTATGACACGCTCATTGAACACCTGTATCCCGTTATATTTCCCCCCGTTAAGAATCATGTTTGCAAATCTGTTCAAATCGCTGGCGGTGCTGAACAATCCGGCATGTCCGGCTACTCCGCCTAAACGCTGAGCATTCATATCCTGAACAACTCCGGCTTTGAGTGTTTTGTTATGTCCCGTCGTTGGTGCAATAACGTAATATTCGGCATGTGGAAGAAAAGTTGTTTCAGCCATACCAATCGGGGCGTAAATATTTTCAGCGCAGAAACGATCCAAAGGAGTTTTGGATACGCGCTTAACCAGTTCTCCCAGCAATATGAAGTTTATGTCTGCATATCTAAATCGGTTTCCAGGCATGGCAACATTATTTTGCAGAACGACTTTTTCCAGCAAATTATTTAAGGGATCGTTATTTGCGATGTCAACATCATTCATCCCGGATGAATGAGTTAATAAATTTAGGATGGTGATCTCTTCACGATCTGTTCCTTCAAATTCCGGGAACCAGCGGGACAAAGGATCAAGCAGTTTTATTTTCCCCTGTTCAAGCAGCTTCATGATGGCTGGGGCTGTTGCAATAACCTTGGTGAGAGACGCGGTGTCAAAAAGCGTCCGATCAGAAAGTAATGGAGCAGCGGCATCCGGATACAGTCGCCCTTGTGATGTGCCGTAAAGTTGACCAGTATGGTTGCCAATAAGTACGACTGCACCGGAAATCAGGCCTCTCCGGATGGCGTTTTCAAGCATAGCGTCGACAGTTACGGCACGCCCGGCATCCATAAGATCATCTGCTGCTTTAGAGGCGGTCGAAAGTGAAACGAGGGAAATGGTCAGAATAATAATGAGGGTATTAATCACGGGTTCGCTCTATTGTCCGGCTTTACGACAAAAAAGCCTCCATACGCGGAGGCTCGAAACGGAAAATCATTCTGGAAATATTCAGGAGCGGTAGTCAGCGTTTATGCTTATGTATTCGTGCGTCAGATCCGAAGTGTACACAGTTGCAGTGCCACTACCTATTCCCAGGTCTACTGAAACAGTAAATTCCTTTTGTTTAAGGACTTCTGTTCCACGGGCTTCCGCATCTTCACCTGCAAAGATACCGTTTCTAGCCATACAGACATCATTAAAACATAGCGAGAGTCTTGATTGATCAACTTCAGCACCGGAATATCCGACTGCTGCAAAAATCCGTCCCCAGTTGGCATCCTGGCCAAAAAAAGCCGTCTTTACCAGACTTGAATTGGCAATGGCCATAGCTGCCCGCTTTGCATCAACCTCGTCTTTAGCGCCACTGACCTGTATTTCAACGAATTTGGTTGCTCCTTCACCATCTCTTACGATCTGCTTTGCCAATGAAAGTAAAACGTCATTCAATATTGTTGTAAAAGAATTCCCTTCCGGAGACCCTTCCGTTATTACCGGATTTCCCGACATGCCGTTAGCCATGATCAGGCAGGTATCGTTAGTTGACATATTGCCATCCACTGTGATTGCATTAAAAGATTGGTCAACAGCCCCCCTGAATGAATTTTGCAGAAATAAGGGCTCTACGGCAGCATCGGTTATAATAAATGAGAGCATGGTGGCCATGTTTGGCATTATCATGCCAGCCCCCTTTGCAATGCCTGCTACGGTATAACTTACTCCGCCAGCCAGCCCGCTACGGGCTTCCATCTTAGGGAAGGTATCGGTGGTCATAATGGCCAGAGCGACATCATCGAGCGTCCCGGAAGAGAGGCCATCAACCAAAGCGGGTATGGCTTTCTCAATCCTTTCCATAGGCATCTGCACACCTATCACGCCGGTTGAACAAACTTGAACGGCCTCAACATCAATGCCTAGACCGAGTGCAACCAGACGTGATGTTTCTCTCGCAACTATCATTCCGGGTTCGCCGGTACAGGCGTTGGCATTACCACTGTTGACGATCAGTGCTTGAGCCGTTCCACTCGCGATATGCTCACTAGACACCAGTACAGGAGCAGCCTTAACTGCACTGGTTGTAAATACAGCAGCTGCGGTGGCAGGAACTTCTGAAAAAATGAGCGCTATATCTTTGCGGCCAGCTTTTTTTATTTCCGCTTCCGATGTTGAAAACAAAAAACCATTTATATTCATAAGAGTCAGCCTCTAAAAGTGATGAGGTGATAACTGTGGAGCATGAAAGTTACTTTCCACAGCATTTTTTGTACTTTTTACCGCTTCCGCATGGGCAAGCATCGTTGCGGCCGGCTACTTTCTGGCTTTTGGCCGGCTCATGAGATTGTTCTTCACCGCCTCCCAAATTAAAAACCAGTTTTTTGCTTTGCATCTCTTCTTCCATCTCTTCGATTTCTTCACCATCGTGATTAATCTGGACCCAGAACACCCGTTCTACGACCTCTTCACGGATACGAACCATCAATTCCATAAACAGGTTGTAAGCCTCTTTCTTGTATTCCTGTTTGGGGTCTTTTTGTCCATAACCTCGCAGGCCGATACCCTCCTTCAGGTGGTCAATATTCAGGAGGTGATCTTTCCAGTGCGTGTCAATGGCCTGCAGCATCATAACCTTGATAAGGTGGTCAATAAGTTCGTCACCCATCTCCTCTACCCTTGCCGTAAAGATGGCATGAGCCTGTTCGCTAAGGGTGTCATGGAAGTTTACAGGAGTCAGGCGACTCATCATCTCTTGCGGCAGATCAAGCTGAAGATTGAAACATTTGTACACGCTTTCGCTAATCCCCTCCCAATCCCATTCTTGTGGAGAAACCTTGTCAATAGCGAAGGCATCAGTGATTTCTTCAACAGTATCGTCCAGCATTTCCAGAAAACTCGCGCGGATATCCTGACCAGCCAGAATTTCGCGGCGCTGACTATAAATAACTTCACGCTGCTTATTCATGACATCATCGTATTCTATAAGATGTTTACGTATATCGAAGTTATGTGCCTCAACTTTTTTCTGAGCATTTTCTATAGATCTTGAGATCATGCTGTGAGTAATAGCCTCACCCTCCTCAATTTTGAGAAGATCCATGATTTTAGAGACACGCTCTGATCCAAAAATACGCAGCAGGTCATCTTCCAGCGATAGATAGAATTTTGAAGATCCAGGGTCTCCCTGACGACCGGATCGCCCTCGCAACTGGTTGTCGATGCGGCGTGATTCATGCCGTTCTGTACCGAGGATGTGAAGGCCGCCAAGCTTAATGACTTCGTCATGCTCAGCAAGGCATTCAGCTTTATATTTGGCTACCATTGCCTCATATTGCTCGTCAGTAGCTTCCGGGTTAGCCCGGCGCCATTGTTTAGCCAAGGCATCCGGGTTGCCCCCCAGCACTATGTCGGTTCCACGTCCCGCCATGTTGGTGGCAATCATTATGGCGCCTTTTCGACCAGCCTGGGATACAATCTCCGCTTCCCGTTCATGCTGTTTGGCGTTAAGAACATTATGCGGAACACCCTGTCGTTTAAGCAATTCTGACAACACTTCCGATTTTTCTATCGAAATGGTACCTACAAGGCAGGGCTGACCGGCGGCATAATGCTCTTTGATATCCTCGATAACCGCCTTGAACTTTTCCATTTCGGTTTTGTAAATAACATCCGGAGCATCAGGACGTACAAGCGGTCGATTGGTTGGGATAACAGATACATCCAGTTTGTATATTTTGTGAAATTCTTCCGCCTCGGTATCGGCTGTGCCGGTCATTCCGGATAGTTTGCTGTACATCCGGAAATAGTTCTGAAAGGTGATTGTTGCGAGGGTCTGGTTCTCATTTTCGATCTTGACCCCTTCCTTCGCCTCAATCGCCTGGTGTAGACCGTCTGACCAACGGCGACCGGGCATAAGACGACCGGTAAACTCATCCACAATCAAAACTTCACCATCTTTTACTACATAGTCAACATCCAGCTTGTACATGGCGTGGGCACGCAGAGCCTGATTGACGTGATGGAGGATTTCAATGTTGCGGGGATCATAGAGATTGTCGATTTTTAAAAGTTTTTCTACCTTAAGAACACCCTGTTCGGTCAAGGACGCACTCTTGGCCTTTTCATCGATAGTAAAATCACCGGAGTATTGCTTGCGTTTGCCGGAAAGAGTATTTGCTTCGACGTCAGTTACTTCACCCTTTTCCAGTTTTGGAATGATGGCGTTAATAACGTAATATTTGTCGGTTGAATCTTCGGTAGGGCCTGAAATAATCAGTGGGGTCCGGGCTTCGTCGATCAGAATCGAGTCAACCTCATCTACTATTGCGTAATTAAAGCCGCGCTGGACGTAATCCTCAAGGTCAAACTTCATATTATCCCGCAAATAATCGAAGCCAAACTCGTTGTTAGTTCCATATGTAATATCTGCAGCATAGTTAAGACGGCGCTGGTCATCTTCTACACCATGAACAACAATACCTACTGTCAAACCGAGAAAATTGTACAAACGCCCCATCCATTCGGAGTCACGTTTTGCCAGATAATCGTTGACAGTAACGACATGAACTCCTTTGCCGGAAATTGCGTTAAGGTAAGCGGGGAGGGTGGCAACCAGTGTTTTACCTTCTCCGGTTTTCATTTCGGCTATTTTTCCAGAATGCAGAACCATTCCACCAATCAACTGAACATCGAAATGGCGCATACCGAGAACGCGTTTGCTTGCTTCACGGCAGACGGCAAAAGCTTCCGGGAGTAATGCATCAAGAGATTCACCTTTTGTGTAACGTGCCTTAAATTCCAAGGTTTTTTTGGTCAGTTGCTCATCAGAAAGAATAGAGATAGAAGACTCAAGTTCATTTATCTTCGCAACTATCGGCCACATTTTCTTGAGTTCACGTTCATTTTTGCTTCCGATAAACTTTTTTATAAGGGAATTGAACATTTGATTATCTCCCACAGGTTAAATGTCTGACAAACAGCTTTACATAATAACATGATTCATGATGCCGCTCAATAAAAAAGGTCAAATAGAGCAAAGGTTTTGGGTTTCTTGGGCAGGGACAAGATGAGGATAATTTTGTTCACTTCTCTGCAATCTTTGGTGAAGGATTAAAATCTCTTGCGGAAGGCGATACAGTGAGTTTTGATGTAGTTAAAGGTCCAAAAGGTCTTCAGGCGCCAATGCAACAGGGTACTGGGATATTGGTTCAAAAAAAACCCCGGTTTTGTCCGGGGCTTTTTTTGAACCAATATCCCAGTTAAGAGAATCAATCAAACGTTGAATCTGAAATGCATTACATCGCCATCTTTTACGATATATTCCTTCCCCTCAAGTCTCATCAACCCTTTTTCTTTGGCACCTGATTCTCCGCTGCAGTTAATGTAATCAGTGAATCCAATTACCTCGGCACGAATGAACCCCTTTTCAAAATCAGTATGAATAACGCCTGCAGCTTGTGGCGCTTTGGTGCCATTGACGATTGTCCAGGCTCGAACCTCCTTGATACCGGCGGTAAAATACGTGATGAGACCCAATAACGCATAGCCGTTTCGTATGAGACGATCAAGACCGGCTTCAGCTAACCCCATGTCATCAAGAAAAGCTTGTTTTTCAGGGCCGTCAAGTTCCGCAATTTCCGCTTCCAGTTTACCGCAGATTACAACAACGCCAGCTCCCTCTGAAGCCGCTATTTCACGAACAGTTGCAACGTTGGGATGACTGCCTTCCAAGTCGTCTTCTGCTACGTTTGCAACGTAAAGAACCGGTTTGTCGGTCAGGAGATGCAGATCACGCATCCAGATTTTCTCATCCTCATTCTGAGCAATCCCTTGGAGCTTTTTGACCTGTTCGAGAAGAGCCCTGACTCGAAGATAGAAATCTACTTCATCCTTTGCTTTTTTGTCACCGCTACGCGCCATTTTCTCGGCCCGCTGTAATTTTTTTTCTATGGTATCAAGGTCAGCCAGAGCGAGTTCGGTGTTAATGACCTCAATATCGTCAGCAGGCGAAACACGTCCATTTACATGGACAATATTGTCGTCATCAAAACAGCGTACCACATGAACTATCGCATCAACGCTGCGGATGTGACCCAAAAACTGGTTACCGAGACCTTCCCCCTGGCTGGCACCTTTTACAAGGCCGGCGATATCAACAAATTCAATAGTCGTCGGCTGCATCTTTTGGGGTTTGACTATAACGGCTAATTGGTCCATTCGGGGATCGGGTACCTGAACAATCCCAACGTTCGGTTCAATTGTACAAAATGGATAGTTTGCAGATTCAGCACCGGCTGAGGTTAGAGCATTAAATATGGTAGATTTTCCAACATTAGGCAGTCCGACAATTCCGCAGTTAAATCCCATTTATTTATCCTTCTAGAAAATTCTTATTATTAAAGAGGCTCATTGATTTAGGGAGCCCTTCCTTAAGCATTACTTCAAGCATTTCTATGCCGCCATCAAGAACTCTGGAAAGCACTTCCATCTGATCAGTAGGTATCCTGCCTAAAACATGACCGGTTGTGTCTCCGTGTGGCGACTTTCCGATTCCTATTCTAAGCCTGATGAAATCACCCTTGCCCATATTTTCGATTATGGAACGCAAGCCATTGTGCCCACCATGTCCCCCTCCATGCTTAAAACGAACGGTTCCAAACGGGAGGTCTAGCTCATCATGAATGACGATCAGATTTGAAATCGGGAGTTTATGGAATTGGAGAGCCTGCATGACAGATTTTCCTGACAAGTTCATGAATGTCTGCGGTTTAAGAAGTATCAGGCGATGTCCGGCAAAATTCCATTCACCAGAAAAACCTGAGAAAGCTTTTTTAGAAATAGAAATATTTTCCAGATGCGCAAGACGATCCAAAAAAAGAAAACCCGCATTATGGCGGGTCCATTGATATGTGGGGCCGGGATTACCCAGCCCCGCAATTATATAGGTACTCATACTCAATTATTGATCTTTTATGCTGCAGCGGCTGCCGGAGCTTCTTCTTTGGCTCTACCGAGAACACTGACAACCGGAATCTTGGGCTGATCAAGGACAACGATACCTTCAGGAAGCTGAATTTCGCTAACATGAATAGAATGAGCAATCTTGAGATCAGAGACATCAATGGTAATGCTATCAGGAATGTTCCCCGGCAGGCATTCTATGTGCAGTTCATGGTGAGCCAGATCGAGCAGTCCGCCTTCTTTTACGCCGATTGCAGTGCCAGTCAAAGTAACCGGGACCGTGACGCGGAGTTTTTCATTCGGATTGATGCGATGGAGATCAACGTGCTTGAAGGTACGTTTGATCGGATCACGCTGGATATCCGCAACAATTGCAATATTCTGATCGAGGCTTCCGCCGCCAATCAAGGTAATCAGATTATTCTGTCCACCCGCACCGGAAATTGCGTTCTGAAGGTCACGGTATTTGATGCTGACCGTCACCGGGTCAAGACCTTTGCCGTAAACAACACCGGGTACCATGTCAGCGATACGGAGTCTTCGGCTTACGCCTGTGCCGGTTTTGGTGCGTAGTTCAATATTCATTTGTTTCTGTTGCATACGTTCCTCCACGTGTAGTGACGGGTCAGCCCCGTCCTATTCAAAATTAACTTATTTATACTATGCAAATAGCGAACTAACAGATTCATCCTCATGAATGCGCCTGATTGCTTCTGCTAAAAGGTCTGCCACGGAAAGTATTCTGATTTTAGATGTTAAATTATCACGGGTGCCACCAGGTATTGTATCAGTAAAAACAACTTCTTCAATTTCCGAAGCGTTAATTCGCTCGATTGCAGGGCCTGACAGAACACCATGTGTGGCACAGGCATAGATGGCTTTAGCTCCATTTGTCTTAAGTGCTTTAGCCGCTTGAGTAAGCGTACCGGCTGTATCAATCATATCATCTAGTATGATGGCAATTTTATCGCGAACATCACCGATCAGGTGCATAACTTCAGCAACGTTAGGTCCGGTACGACGCTTGTCAATTACGGCAAGCGAATATTCCAGGCGTTTGGCAAAAGCACGAGCTCTCTCGGTACCGCCAGCATCTGGAGAAACCATGACCACTTGTTCACCACTAAAACGGTCTTTAAGATAATTAAGTATAACCGGTGCAGCATACAGATTGTCTACAGGAATATTGAAAAAACCCTGGATTTGACCGGCGTGAAGATCAATTGTGACTACTCTGTTGACGCCGGCAGTAGTTATAAGGTCTGCAACCAATTTGGCAGTGATCGGAGTACGCGGCGCTGCTTTACGATCCTGGCGGGCGTAACCGTAATAAGGGATTACAGCTGTTATGGTTGCTGCTGATGCACGTTTCAAAGCATCAGTAATAACAAGCAGTTCCATGAGATTGTCATTAGTCGGAGCACAGGTTGACTGAACAACATACACATCGCGACCGCGGACATTCTCGCCGATCTCAACCATAACTTCACCATCGGAGAATCGTCGTACACGTGCCGCACCAAGCGGAACGCCAAGACTGTTGCAAATATTCTGAGCTAAATCCGGATTTGAGTTGCCGGAAAAAATCTTGATTTTATCATGCATGGTGATCAGACACCTTTCAAAATGGTAGAGAGTAAAAAGCTATGTACAAAAGAAATGAGAGATATACTAAATAATTCACCAAAATGCAACCTCTTTCGATGTACAGCGTTGAATACAGTAGACATATATTCATATTTTAATCAGCTTTCACAATAATTCCCTCCTGCATAGCAAATAAAAGAAATTCATTGGCTTCATCATTGGTGAGTCCGGTTTTTGACATGTAGTCTCTACGGCCTCCATCACGAATCTCTTCCAACAGAAGTATGTAAGGGGTGGCCAGTGATTCGGTAAATACAATGCCTTTGTTTCGATATATTACAGCTTGAGAACCCGATTGACGAAGATTCTCGTACATCCATGAAATATGCGGCTCTCCACAATCAAGGATAACTTCAATTTCGTATGTAAAATGAACTATCCGGGCTGATGAAGCAAATATAAAGGTGGCATCACACGGGTTGACGGGTATCTGATTATCTACACCGGTTTCCTGTTCAGGCGCGAGCAGTACAGCTGCATAGTGATGGTGATAGGTTACAATATCAAGTACAAGCGGCAGAAACTTACCTACTTTTTTACCACTGAACAGATGCTTCATAAAAAGCAGTTGCATTTCGAAGACATCGTTATCACTGAAGTCGGACTCTTTTTTTCTGTCTCCACGGTGATCAATCAACCAACAGCTGAACTTCTGTAATAAAATAGATTGTTTCAGACTAAGAATTGCAGCTACGGCATTGAACCACGCAACAGCTTTGCCGCGTGTATAAAAAATGTCACATGCAACGGCAAGCTTAGCAGCTGTAACCATATCTGAGGAGCTGAAACCGTTGGTTGACTCAACAATATATGGGGGCTTTGAATCCCAGTGCATATCCAAAGACTTCCCGCGAGAAAACAGTCTGGTTCCCGGCAAGACAGCCAAGGGGAAAATATCAAGATGGTTCGGGTAGAGTGACAGTGCATAGTCCAGGCTACGACAAAAACCGTCCAGAGTATCCCCAGGCAGCCCGTAAATCAGGTCAAAACCAAAGACTGCGCCACTATCATTCAGCAAGCCGACTTTTGCCGTAAAGTCAGCCTTGTCAAATGATCTGCCAACAAGCTTGAGAACTTCCCGATCCGCACTCTGCAGCCCGATTTGCAATGAACAGGCGATATTTGCAAAAAGTTTTGCCATTTCGCGATCAATAAATTCATTGCGTACCTCAAAATGAAAGTGAATGTCCGGTGCAATATTCCTGATCATCTTCAATATTTTTTTGGCACGTTTCGGGTCAATATTGAAGGTCGAGTCAAGCACAAATATCTGCACCACTCCGGTGGCGGCAAAATGCCGCAATTCGCTTTCCAGCCGTTCCAGTGAAAAATGCCTTACTCCATTAACCCCGCGCGAATCAAAACAGAAATCACAAGTAAAGCTGCAACCCCGCGACAGTTGCCAGAGTATGCCCGAATTGACACAAGTATCAAGAACCCCGGTCAGGAAAGGTGACGGGATTGTGTCCAGATCAGTAATAGGGGGAGGAGGGGGAAGGATGGCAAAACCTGGGAGCAGAACGCCCGGTATTTGCGAATAATCTCCACCAACGGCTAGAGATTGGCAAAGGGCTAAAAAAGGTACTTCTCCTTCGCCGACAATGACAAAGTCAAAAATCCCCAAATCAATTACTGACCCAGGATCAGCGGTGACTTCCGGCCCGCCGCAAAAAAGTTTGACAGCCGGATTAATTCGCCGAAACATGGTGGCAATTTCACAGATTAAGTCACGATTCCAAAGATACATCGAAAAGCCGATTAAAACCGGATTGGACTCTTCCAGCTTGGAAGCGCAATTTGCTGCATCATCTCCAAGAAAATAATCTATCAGATCAATTAAAACAGGGCAATTGAGCGCATATGATTTAAGAAAAGCGTTCGCCAGAGGAATTGATTGCGGGGAAGGGCAGGGGTGAATCGAAACGAGTTTGATCAACATATGTTTCTGCATGGATTAAGTTTTGCCTAAATCTGCGCGGTTTGGGATGATGGTGATTGGTTTTTAATACCGTTACTCGGAAATCCTGACCTTTCTGCCATCAATCTTGATTTTTCCCTCTACAAAATACTTAATTGCCGACGCAAAGATCTGATGTTCAGCCTTTTGTATCCGCACGGAGAGCGTTTCCTCTGTGTCATCCTGCTCTACTGGAACGACCGATTGCAGGATAATTGGTCCGGTGTCCGTTCCGCAATCTACAAAGTGTACGGTGCATCCGGAGTAGCGAACCCCGTAGTCGATAGCCTGTTGCTGAGCATGGAGACCCGGGAAAGATGGCAGCAGGGCAGGGTGGATGTTCATGATTGCATTAGGAAATGCGTTGACCATAACATCAGTCAAAATCCTCATATAACCGGCCAATATTACCAGATCAACCTTGTGTCTTTGCAAAATTTCGACCGTTGCTGCGTCGTATGAGCGTCGATCGGAAAAACGAGCATTTTCATTAACAATAACCGGTATCCCATGCAGTGATGCCCGGGAAATGGCGTACGCGTCCGCATTGTTGCTGATAACACAAGCTATCTCGGCACTTATATCTCCTGCTTCTATCCGGTCGATGATGGCCTGAAGGTTGGTGCCACTTCCTGAAACCAGTACACCTAATCGGCAGGTCACATTACCTGACATTACCCCTCCACCAACTCGACACGCTCATTCCCGGTCCCACAGGCCGCAATGTCACCAATAACCCAGGCTGATTCACCAAGACCTTTCAAACGGTCGATTATCTCTTCAGCCTGGCTCTCCGCCACCACCAGGACCATTCCTATTCCCATATTAAATGTGCGGAACATTTCATTGCGTTCAACATTGCCGGCCTTCTGTAAAACAGTAAAAAGATTCGGGGGCTCCCAGCTGTTTGTATGAATGTTGGCCTGACATCCTTTTGGAAGCACTCGAGGAACATTTTCCAGTAATCCACCGCCAGTGATGTGGGCAATTCCATTAATGGAAAAATCTTTCAGAAGGTTCAGAATTGAGCGCACATAAATGCGGGTTGGAGTCAACAGCACATCAGCCACTGTTTCGTTAGCGCCAGGAAATTCGTCATTAATGGATAAGCCCAAGCGATCAAATATCAATGTACGTGCCAGTGAGTAGCCGTTACTATGTAAACCGCTTGATGCGATTCCAATCAGACGGTTGCCGACCGATATGCTTGAACCATCGATAATATTGTCACGGTCAACAACACCAACGGTAAACCCGGCAACATCATATTCACCTTCAGCATAAAAGCCCGGCATTTCGGCAGTTTCTCCACCTATCAGCGCGCAGCCAGCCTGTTTACAACCTTCTGCAATTCCCTTCACAATCTCGGCAGCTTTTTCAGGCAACAACTTCCCGGTAGCGAGATAATCAAGAAAAAAAAGTGGTTCAGCTCCCTGTACAATTATATCGTTGACGCACATGGCTACCAAGTCGATGCCAACGGTATCGTGTCGGTCCGCAAGAAAAGCAACTTTGAGCTTTGTGCCAACACCGTCAGTCCCGGATACCAGAACAGGATTCTTATATTTTGAAGTGTTTAGAGAAAACAAGCCTCCAAAACCACCAATATCAGCCAGAACCTCTGGACGAGAAGTGGCCTTGACTAACGGTTTGATAAGGTTGACAAAACTGTTTCCAGCAGCAATATCAACTCCAGAATCTTTATAGGTTACCGGTTTTTCACTCATATTAATCTCCCTCCTTGCTAAAATAATATTTGTAGAACATGACCAGTTAAAAGTCAATTTCAAACTGGATTCAAAAACATGCTAAACAGAATTTCTCTTGACAAATCCAAGTCTTTTGGGATTATTGATGCTATGCGATTGCAGCTCCACTTAATTTATATTCGTACAATTCAGTGCTTTAGTGTGGCAGTTCTCTTTGCTCTGCTAGTTCCAGCTTCTGTCACGGCTGATATCTACCGTTATGAAGATGATGACGGTATCGTTCATTTTACTGATGCACCAACTGACAAGCGCTTTAAAGTTTTTATGCGGGATCTCAAGAAAGATAGAGAGTTGCGGACTAAACTTAAATACGCTTCATCAGTTAATCCCGCTGAATTTGAACAGCTTATCAAAACCTGTTCAGCAAAATATGGCGTCAATGAGTGTTTGGTAAAGGCAGTGATTCATGCCGAATCAGGCTATAATCCGAATGCCGTTTCCAGTAAAGGTGCCAGTGGGTTGATGCAGTTGATGCCCGCAACAGCGAAGTCTCTGAAAGTCGTTGATCGATTCAATCCAAAAGATAATGTTGATGGCGGAGTTAAATATCTTCGTTTTCTGCTTGATACATTTCGGGGCGATGTTTCACTGGCTGTTGCGGCCTATAATGCCGGGCTTAGTAAAGTTGCAAAATACGGTGGGATTCCACCCTATAACGAAACACGAACTTATGTGAATAGGGTTCTATCCTATATGAAGTCCTATCAGGAAAACGGTATTTAAGCCATGACAGCCACTCAACCAAATCAAATCCTGAATCTGCCCAACATCCTTACTATGATGCGAATTGCAGCAATCCCGCTCCTTGCTGCGCTTTTGACTTCACCATCAAGAACGGCATGTTTTTGGGCTGCAGCTCTCTTCTCTGTCGCATCCATTACGGATTGGCTGGATGGTTATCTTGCCCGCCGGATGGGCATTGTAACTATATTCGGCAAATTTCTGGATCCAATTGCCGATAAACTGATTGTCATGGCAGCTCTTATTATGATCTTGCCTTTTAATCGGGTTCCAGCATGGATGGTTCTGGTAATTCTGGGGCGTGAAATCATTATAACCGGGCTGCGCGGGATTGCTTCAACTGAGGGGATTGTCATTCAAGCCAGTGACCTGGGCAAATATAAAACTATTTTTCAGATTGTTGCTATTATAGCTCTTGTTCTTCATTATAATTACAACTGGTTTTTTGGCATTTCACACGAACTTCTGACAGTCAACATGCATAACGTAGGAATGTTCTTTTTTTGGATTGCCACTGTTCTGACAGTCTGGTCAGGAGTCGATTATCTGGCCCGTTTTATCAAGGTTATCGTCCGCTGATTCTGTTCTTTATTGATTTGATTGTCCCAGTTGAATTTCAAACTTTTCCCCGTTACGTAAAAACAGTACCCGGTCTTTTTGGACTTCCACTACAGTAACTCCCTCAATTATTGACCCTTTTGAAACAGCAATTCCGTTGACTATTGCCAAACTGTCTTCAATGCTGTTCTGGGTCGCAATGCCATTTACTCTGAGTGTCGGAACGGCCCTGGGCGATGTAGACGGAGGAGCTGGGTTGGCAGCTTTTACCTGGTCAGCAGGTTTTGATGCTACAACCGTCTTGGCTGGCTTTTGGGAGGCAACTGGGGATTTAGTACTGATAGGGCTCGGTGAAAGATGGGCCTTTATTGGGGCTGATTTTAGCGTTTTATTCTGATTTGCCGGTACCACTACTACAGCTGCAGGCAGCAGTTCCGTTTTGATGTCTGATGCCATGGGTTTGGAAAGCTGATCCAATTGCCTGGTTTTCGCAGGCACCTTGTAACTCGCTGGTTCTGACACCTTGTCCGGCTTCATATACATGTAAGTTACACCGGATCCACCGGCTAACAGCAGCAATGAAGCTAACAGCACTCCTGTTGAGGAGAAACGGGGAGAGTTATCAGACCGCAATATTTCTGAATCTATCTTCAAATCGTCAGCTCGACGCGAAGCTTTATCATCCTCAAGTTTTTTGAGAGCCTTTAGAATCGAACTCATTTTAATTTTCCAGTCTGTGAAATGGATGGAACTTTTATATTATTGGAGTGTTTTACAAGCGCAATAAGTGTCAATTCCCCCACGGTTTCATTAAGAGAGATACCGGCTGACCGCTGGAATTCACTGACAGCCTTGGCTGTAGCAGCATTGTAGTTACCGTCTATCGAGTCATTGTACGTACCGGCCTGATGAAGAAGTGACTGTAATGAACGTATTTCATAACTCTTATCACCCTGCTTCAGCTTGTATGGTATCTGTCCTGCATTCTGCCAAACAAGATAAAATGTTCCGGAGGCAATTGAACTAAGATCGTTTTTAGAAAGCGTACTGCTGCCAAATAGTGTTGGTGATATCGAAACGGAATCATTACTCATTGATGTAACAGCAATACAATAACCACCCATACTACCTGTAACTTTCGTCCTTATGACAAAAGGTATGTCAAAACGGATTATATCGGCCAGAGTCCCTTTGAATTCTGTAACCTTTAAATCTCTTTTCGCAGCAAGGCGTGTATACATATTAGGAATTGTGAAGCGGCCGTTGAATATTTTAACTGGGCTGGCTCCCCATTTATCTGCAATGGCGTTAAAAGCAAGCAAGTGAACGTCATTTTGGTTATATGAAAGAATCTCCTTATTAAGTTGTTGAAATTGGTGGTCTATAGTCTTTTGAGGAACTTCTGCATCCGGCACCGGTTTTAATGCAACAGCGACAGAAGAAGTAACCTGGCTATGACTTTTGCCAGGAATCCATTTACTAAAATTTACAGACAGAGCGACAATAATAGCAGCAATGCAAATTAGGCCGGCAAATGCGAGAGAGAGTCGTTTCCCTTGAGGAACATTCAGGAGCTCCTTAATAGTTCTGGCGACTACAACAGCTGTAATACGGCGACGTTCATCGCCATAACCAATCAGCAGAGACCGGTCGCAAAGGATGTTAATCATGCGAGGAACACCGCCTGTGTAAAGGTAAATCAGTCTGGTTGCAAACAAACTGAAAGTTACACCACCAGTCTCACCTGCTACTTCCATTCTATGGCGGATATAGGCTCGTGTTTCAAACAGGCTCATTGGTTTCAATCTGTATCGGACGGCAATGCGCTGGTTGAGTTGACGAAGATCCGGTCTCTCTAAAAGAGCGCCCAACTCGGGCTGTCCGGCCAGAATGATCTGTATCAGTTTGTCGTTTTCGGTCTCAAGATTCGAAATCAGCCTGATCTGTTCAAGCACGGCTGGCTGAAGATTCTGAGATTCATCAATAACCAGTACAACCGTCCGACCTTCGGCCGTTTCATGTAAAAGAAATTTATTGATGTCAATAAGAAGTTCGTTAGCATATTCGCTTTTTGAATTGAGTCCGAACTCGTGGCAGATACTTCGGAGCAGTTCTACACCGGTAAGACATGGGTTGACAATCAGAGCCGTCCGATAATTCACTTCCTGGAGTTGATTGAGCAATGTACGAAGGACAGTGGTCTTGCCGGTGCCGACTTCACCAATTAGCTCAATAAATCCATAATGATTATTTATGCCGTAGAGTAGATGAGCGAATGCTTCTTTATGGTTTTTGCTCAGGTAGATAAAACGCGGATTGGGAGTCAGCGTGAAGGGCTTTTCATTGAATCCGAAGTATTTAGTATACATTTAGTTGCCGTTTGAACGTACTAATAGTGATTTGGATAAAAATTATAACTGTTGTGTATTTCATAAAAACTGACTATTTTCAAGCAAAATCAATATATTGACAGAAAAGGCTGTAGTTAATGCGATACATTATATGCAATAGTGCAACATATTACAATAACGGAATAAATACAGATTCGCATGACAATAACAACCTCGTTTCAGCACGTTATCCAGTTCGGATATCCAAATACTATGCCGGTCTTATCAAACGACCTTATGATGGCATCTGGAAGCAGTGCATGCCGGATACTCGTGAACTGGAGGATATTTCCCAGGTTCCTGATCCGCTGGAGGAGAAGAAACTAAGTCCGGTTCCTGGGCTTATACATCGTTACCCTGATCGTGTCGTGCTGCTGGTTTCGAATCGCTGTCCGGTGTACTGCCGCTTTTGCATGAGAAAACGGCTTGTTGGAAGTGGCGATGCTCCCATGGGAAAAGCTGATCTGAGCAATGCTCTGAAGTACATTGAAGCACATTCTGAAATCCGCGATGTGATTTTATCCGGCGGCGATCCGCTGATGCTTGACGACACATCGTTGTCAATAATTTTGGCAGGTCTTCGGGCAATTCCCCATGTTGCAGTCATTCGTATCGGAACCCGGATACCCGTTACGCTTCCTGAGCGGATAACCCCTGATCTTTGCCGTTTGTTCCGCAAGTTTCACCCACTCTATATAAATACCCACTTTAACCATCCTGATGAAATTACAGTCGATTCCAGCAATGCCTGCGCTATGCTTGCAGATGCAGGGATACCGCTTGGTAACCAAACAGTACTCCTGAAGGGGGTTAATGATTCCGTTGAAATCATGCGAAGATTACTGACAGGACTGTTGGCTCTTAGGGTCAAACCGTATTATCTACATCAGATAGATCTTGTTCAGGGCACTGCTCACTTCAGAACTTCGGTTCAAACGGGGATGAAAATAATGCGGGGGCTACGCGGTCACATTTCCGGTCTGGCTGTACCGCATTACGTAATTGATCTTCCGGGAGGGAAGGGGAAAGTTGCAATACTTCCAGATGATTTTGAGGTCAAAGGGAATGTGCTGCAGCTTCGCACTTATACCGGTGAGCGGGTGTCATACCAGGACATTACAGATTCTCACTTTTGAATCATCGTTAGTGGTGAATACTGAAGCCACCGGACATTACAAATCCTCAGGAGTAAATGCTACGATTTCATCAATGGAATCAGCACCTGCCGTCAGCATTACCAGTCTGTCAACTCCCATGGCAATTCCGGCAGATGCCGGCATATTTGAAAGCGTTTCAAGAAAAGGCTCCGGCAACGGCAAAACAACTTGTCCGGCTTTACTTCGAACTCGATTAGCGTCTTCAAAACGCTTACGCTGTTCTTTCGGATCATTAAGTTCACTGAAACCATTGGCCAACTCCAACCCGCCAAGGTACAGCTCAAACCGTTCTGCCAATTCATGATTTCCAGGCTTAGTGCGCGCCAGCGCTGCCAACTCCACAGGATAGTCCATCAATATAACCGGTGAGTCAAACTTAGCTAAGGCCGGCTCTATAACGGACGTCAGTATTTCCTCGTAGAGCCCATTTCTCAGGCAATCCCATACATTGATCTGCCCAAAATGCAAAAACGCCTCTTGGACGCTGATGCGCTGCCAGGGGTTAAAAGGATTGATATTTGTCGAATTATGCACAAAACAGTCTCGGTCTGTCAGGCAGACTGCAGCAATATGTTGTAGCAACTCTTCACAATCAGCCATCAAGACCTGATAATCACAACCAGCCCTGTACCATTCCAGCATGGTAAACTCGGACAAATGGCGTGAACCGCGCTCCTCAGAGCGCCAGCAGTGTGATATCTGAAACAGTTTTTGGTGACCGGCGCAGAGAAGGCGCTTCATGCAGATTTCCGGTGATGTCTGAAGCTGCCAGGAGGGAAGGGTGCTAATCGGATTAATGTATTCTTCAGGAGCGTTGGCGGGAATAAGAAGGGGGGTCTCAACTTCGAGAAACCCCCGCTCCCAAAAAAAATCTCGTATAGCTTTGATTACATTCGCCCGCAACCACAGAGCGTCCATTTTCATTTTTAACCCTTGACGCGGGTTGAATATTCGCCGGTGCGGGTATCGATGACGATCAGTTCGCCTTCTTCGATGAAAGGGGGAACGCGCAGGACATAGCCGGTTTCGACGGTGGCCGGCTTGGAGTCGTTGCCACTGGTGTCGCCTTTGGCCCACTGTTCGGTCCCTGTAACGCGCAGATTGACAAAGTTCGGCAGAGAAATGCCGATGGCTTTTTCTCCGAAGAGCATGACTTCAACTTTGAGGTTTTCCAGTAGGTAGTTTTTTGCATCACCCAGAGTTTCTTCCTCCATCACGACCTGCTCATAAGTCTGCTGATCCATGAAGGTGTAGTGATTGCCTTCCTTGTAGAGATACTCCATCGAACGTTCTTCCAGACTGGCAGGCTCAAAAGATTCTCCGGATCGATACGTTCTGTCAAGCAGTGATCCGTTGATCATATTACGCATCTTGGTACGGTACAGAGCCTGGCCTTTGCCCGGCTTCACAAAATCAAACGCCACAACCAGGTACGGGTCGCCATCCAGAATTATTTTCAAACCTTTTTTCAAATCGGCTACGGTATACATTCGTTCCTCGCATTGTTGTATTTATGAAACAACACAAGCCCTCCAGAAAGGACGGGCCTGTATATATTAAATAGAATTTAGCTGGTTATTTGGCGCGATATGTAATACGGCCACGGGTGAGATCGTAGGGAGAAAGCTCTACAGTGACTTTGTCGCCAGGCAGAATCTTGATGAAATACTTACGCATTTTACCGGATATGTGAGCAAGAACTACATGTTCGTTTTCAAGCTTAACTCGGAACATTGCGTTTGGTAACGGCTCGATTACAGTACCTTCAACTTCAATTGCTTCTTCTTTATTACTCATACGCTGACAAGCTCCTAACAATACGTTTGATACATCTCGGCTACATTACTGATAGAGCCTTGAAAATGCAAGCTATTTATAATGCGAACCCATAACGTCCCATAAGATATATTATGTCAAGTACACAGTGCATGACATAATA
>JANYBN010000020.1 GCA_025360785.1 Geobacter sp. | reverse complement strand
CGCAAAAATGGCCGGTTGAAGATGAATATCCACCGGACCAGGCTAAGGCCGCGTAAATTCAAGTTGGTTTGATAATCAAAGAGCTGCGCAGCAACCCGCCTTAACGGTGGGAAGGGAGCGCTGTAAGTCTAAAGTCCAGTTCATTTTATAACCACCCCAAAAAAAAAGCCACGAAATAGCAATGAAATACTTTTTAGACAAGACTAAGACACTGATCCATGCCAATCAGAGCGTTCTGCTCCACCCGTTGAATTTCCACAGATATCGTGCTATATAAGCATTTAGCAGCATAAATCCCTCAACAACAGGTATCCCATGTCCCTAGCAGAACAGGTTTTAGAAGGCAACATCCGCGCCGCAGCCCGGTTAATGCGCGACATCGACGATGGCCGTCCTCAGGCGATTGATGAGCTTAAAGCGCTCTATCCCCGCACCGGCAATGCCTTTATCATCGGCATTACCGGCCCTCCTGGCGCCGGCAAATCGACTTTGGTAGATCAGCTGACGGCATCCTTTCGCGGCCGGGGAAAAAAAGTCGGTGTGGTCGCAATCGATCCCACCAGCCCCTTCACCGGCGGAGCGATTCTAGGCGATCGCATCCGCATGAACCGGCACTCCTGCGATGAGGGTGTTTTCATCCGCAGTCTGGCCACAAGAGGTGCATTGGGTGGTCTTTCGCGCTCTACCTCCGATGTTGCATTGGTAATGGATGCTCTCGGTATGGACATTGTAATTATCGAGACTGTTGGAGTCGGGCAGGATGAAGTTGATATCGTCAAGGAGGCGCATACTACCTGCGTCGTAATGGTGCCAGGGCTCGGTGACGACATTCAGGCTATCAAGGCCGGAATTCTTGAAATCGGCGATATTTTTGTAGTCAACAAGGCCGACAGAGAGGGGGCAGACCGGACAGCCAGGGAGCTGAACACCATGCTGGAGATGCGTCATGCCGTGGAAGGGAGCTGGAGTCCTCAGGTAATGAAGACCGAGGCTCAGCGGGGCACCGGCATTGCCGAACTGACCGATGAGATTCTGGCCCACCGCGATTATTTCCTGTCAAGCGGAACTATTAACAAGTTTTTGCGCGAGCGCAACCAACGTCATTTCATGGGAATCCTGCGCGACACTCTCCTGAAAAAGGCCCTATCGTTCATGGCGAAAAGTGATTCTCTTGACAGGGTTGTGACTGGCATGACTGACCGCAATATAGACCCGTATTCAGCCGTAGATGAGATCGTCTTAAAAATGATGTCTGATAGTGACGATTAATGTTTAGTCGTTGAATTATTTCCGAATTACTCTATACTTTACCTGTAGAATGCTGACCACCAAAACGGGAGAATCTTAATGCCACTAACCGAAATAGCCTTGATAATAATAGCTGTAACTTTCTGCATTCTGGTGCTGACTCTTATCCCGACATTACTGACCATCAAACGGACTGCCGCCTCGGTCGGAGAGCTGGCAGAAATGATTCAGAACGAACTGAAGCCGACACTGCAGGAATTAACCGGCGTACTGACGGAATTGAAGTCCGCCGGCAGCGGAATGGCAGAGTACAATGCCGATGTGAAACATTTCATGTCGGAGTTAGGGGAGGCCGGCAACCATCTGCACACGATCAACCGCACGGTGGGGGTGGTCACGGGAGTTCTTGACACTACTTCGGTCTGGGCGACCGGAGCCAAGGTAGCTGGAAAATATGTGATTGAACGTTATCTTAAAAAACGGGGAGGTATGTAATCATGTCTGACAAATGTGAAGTATCAGCAGGAACTGTATTGGTGTCGTTTGTTGCCGGAGCGGCAATAGGGGCCGGGCTGGCTCTATTGTACGCGCCCAAAAGCGGCCGGGAAATGCGTGAAAGTATCGTTGACTTGACGGAAGATGCGGTAGATAAGATCAAGGAATATGCCAAGGAAGCCCAGGAAAAGATCAAGACTGCCGTTGAAGATGGCAAGGAAGCCTTTGTTGAGAAGAAGTCTGTCCTGGCATCCGCGATTGAGGCCGGCCGCGAGGCGATGCAGAGAGAGCGTAGCTCTGCACAGTAGCGAATTGTGATATCACCTTAGGAGAGCCCGCTTCGGTGGGTTCTCCTATCAAAATTCAAACTCCGTGCAATACAATATCAAGCCTCCTGCAAATAACGAATGCCCATTTCACAAGGGTTCCCGCGTCATTGACTTTCACTGCAGCTTCCTTTATACTTCGTAGCAATGAAAATATTTCATTTTTATACATACGCCGTTATTACTGCATCAGCTCTGTTCTTCGCTCTGCCCGTTTCAGCCTCCGAGCAGATTCAGCCCCTGCTGGCCGAATTGACCCGCCCAAACACCCCGATGCTCGGAACGCCGGAATTTCCGGCGCTGGTTCCAGCGGATGACCATGTTGCGCTTGAGCCCACTGAGTCAGTTCCTGTTGCGGCGCTCTTTTCGCTTGAAGAGTTGCGGAAAACGAGCGACGCTGAAAGCGACCTTGAACTGCCGGACGTAGACCTGCCAATTTCCGATATTCCGCTTACCCTGAACAGCAAAGTTGAATATTTTCTGTACTATTTCCAGACCAGCGGCAAACCGTCCTTCTCTCGATGGCTATCGCATTCTTCCCGTTATATTCCGATGATGAAAGAGATACTGAAACGTGAAGGGATGCCGGAAGACCTTGTATATGTTGCCATGATCGAGAGCGGCTTCCAGATGCATGCCCGCTCCTGGGCGAATGCGGTCGGCCCTTGGCAGTTTGTCTCCGGCACAGGTCGGCGTTATGCTCTGAGAATAGATCAGTGGATCGACGAACGCAAGGATCCGGTCAAAGCCACCACAGCCGCGGCACTGTACTTAAAAGAGCTGTACAGTTTATTTAAAGGTGACTGGTATCTGGCAACAGCAGGCTACAATGCCGGTGAGAACAAGATTCTGCGCGCTATCAGTATGTATAACACCAGCGACTTCTGGGAAATTTCACGCGGATCATATCTTAAGCGCGAAACCAAGGAGTACGTACCCAAACTACTGGCGGCCGCCATAATCGCCAAAGACCCGGGACGCTACGGTTTCACCGACATCGCCTACCTGACGCCGATAGAATTCGAGACCGTAAAGATACCCTCACGTACCAACCTTGATCTGGTTGCAAAGTTGTGCGGCACGACCTACGAGTCGATCAAGGAACTGAATCCGGATCTGCGCCACTGGTGCACCCCCCCAAATTACCCCGACTATCTGCTCAAAGTCCCCAAAGGGAGCAAGCAGCAGTTTGAAGTTGAGTATGCAAAAGTTCCCGAAGATCAACGTTTCTCCGAACGGATACTTTACAGCCGCTATCAGGCTCGCAAGAAAGATTCACTTAAAAGCCTGGCCCGCCGTTTTGGCACATCACCAGCAATCCTGGCAGAGTTGAACGGACTGAATGTCAAAAGCCGTGTTGCCGGGAAGTCACTGCTCGTACCGGCTAAACAGACAGTCGATTTCAGCCACGAAGGTCGAACGATTAAATCAGCTGGATTAAAGGGGAGTTACTCAAAATATTACACCATTAAAAGTGGCGACACTCTCAGTTCTCTTTCCAAACGCTTCAATGTATCGGCCAAACTGCTTTCCGGGTGGAATAACCTGAAGACAAAGGTCGCGCTCAAGCCGGGTAAACGCATTATTATTGCAAAGTTCACCGAAAAAAACGGAAAAATGCTTCCGGCGGAACCCAGAAGCTGACTCCCTATTATCCAGCCTAAAAAACTGGATACGTTGTCAAAGTCATTTTCTTCCAGAAAACAGAAAATTATTTTATCTCACTAATCTCCCCCCACGTATGAAAGGAACTTTCGATGTATAATATTCTTATCTCCGCAGCTGCTGCGGCTGCCGTGCTGCTGATACTTATTTTTGTCCTCAAACTTGCGTGGTGGGGTTCGCTGATCGTCGGCCTGATTGTCTTCGCTATGGTGTTTGTTCTGTTTTCTCGCATTACCATGAAGAAGGTCATGGCTTCCATTGAGACCGCAGGCAAAGATCTCCAGGCGCAGCCCCCCCGCTTTGAAAAAGCGATCCGGGAGTTGAAGGAGGCCCTGCAGTACAGTAAATGGCAGATGTATGTCGAAGGGCAACTGCACTCACAGATCGGCATGATCTACTATATGAAGCGCGATTTCTCTAATGCGTTCCCGCATCTGGAAAAGTCGTTTTTCAAGAACTGGGCAGCCACTGCAATGCTGGCAGTTTCCTATATGAAACGACAGAAAAAAGACAAAATGATCAGCACGTTTGATAAAGCGGTTCAATGGAACGGCAAGGAGCCTATGCTTTGGAGCCTGTATGCCTACTGTATGAACGAAAGCGGCGAGTCAGCAAGAGCAAAAGAGATCCTTGCAAAAGGCCTGAAGAAGCTTCCGGGTGACGAGAAACTGAAAGACAACCTGGAGTGCCTGGAAAAAGGCAAGAAAATGAACATGCGAGCATATGGCGATTTATGGTTTCAGTTCCATCTGGAAAGTCTGGGTGCCCTCCAGAGACATCAGATGGCATCTATGGGCGGTCGAATGCAGCGACGGATGTCCGCCAAAAGGTAGAGCCAGACAAAAAGGGACTCCAAAAGGAGTCCCTTTTTTATTTAAGTAGCGTAGAAAACGCCGACTGCATCAACGATGGTTGAATTTTCGCCTCTCCCAGAAATGCGCCCCAGCTCCTTGTCCCCTTTTTCACATCTCGATAGATCTGTATTGCCGGTTGCCTTGTACTCGCGGCAATCAATGCGCTAATAATAACCTCCTGATTCGAGGCCAAATCTTTTCGCAGAGCTGCCAACTCCGGCGCTCCGAGCAACCGATGTCGGGTAAGAACATCGTCGACTACTATCTGAGCGAGTCGGCCTTCTGAGGCTCTTGATGAAACTTCAGCAGCAAACCGTTTACCAAGTAACTTTACCGGAAGTCTCAGAGGCACAACGACCTCCTTCCATGACTTATTATTATCTCGCATAGAAAGTAGCACTTCAGCTGCAGATCCTGTCTTCAAAGCCATCCAGTATGCTATCCAGAGATCATCAGCAGAGCTCCCAGTCTGTTTTTTCATTACTATCGTTTTCTTGTCAACATTGAAATACGCCGCAAAAAAGGAGTTTTGCGTTGTAGCCAGAAAATAAGGATCAGCAAGTGCCGGCCTGGAAGGATCATACGATCGATCGGTAAAGCAATGACAGGTGATTGCCGTCGCCGCCTGTGCCGATAATGGCAAAAGCAGCAGCGTACTCAGGATCAAAGTAATTATAACAGGCATACCAACCTCACACATAATTGATGAATAAACTCAGTTCATGGTATCAGATTACCCAAACGGCGCTTTGACACAGATCAAAATGATGCGAAATAGCTTCATTAATGAGAACTTGACAAACACTCCCCAAGCCAATTATAAACTCAGTTTGTAAATTCAATTTGCATTAAACAGAGGGGTAATCATGAAGATCAGTCAGAAGCTCATCCTTGGATTCAGCAGTATGGTAGTGCTTGTTGTTGTACTTGGATGCGTTTCATGGTGGGGAGTCAATAAGATCAACACTGAAATTGAAGCTATGTATACAAACAACACCGTTCCGTTACCATCTATTGGTGAGGTTGGCATCCTGTTTCAGCGCATCAGGGTCAACGTGCGCGACTTGTATCTTGATAATGACGTTGCCGATCGCCAGAAATACGTCGACAAGATCGGTGAATTGAAAAAAGAGATCGATGCTGCGATGGCAAAGGTTGAGCCGTCGCTCCATAGCTCAAAGACCAAGGAGGAGTTTGCAGCACTGAAGAAGGAGCTTAATGACTTTATGGCATTTGGCACTGATCTCTGCGTCCTGGGCAAGGCCGGCAAGGATGCCGAAGGCGAGGCAAGGATAATGAAGGAATGCCGACCCAACGCGGCCAAAGTCGAGGACGCAATCCACAAATTGAACAATACCAAGATCGAACTGGCGCTTGAGAAATATAAGGACAGTAATAGTGTTGCCAAAACATTGATATCTACGACCATCGTTTTGACACTGGTAGCGATAGCATTGGCAGCTCTTATCGGATTCCTGCTGACCAGGAGCATTGTCGGACCGCTCGGCAGAATGCGCTCAATGATCCAGGACATTGCGCAGGGAGAGGGTGATCTTACCAAACGTCTAGACGACAGTTCGAAGGATGAGCTTGGTGAGGTCAGCCGCTGGTTTAATATATTCATCGAAAAACTTCACGGAATTATCAGCTTAATTTCCAGCACCTCCACCCAGGTGGCGGCAGCTTCAAGCCAGCTTAATTCAACTTCCGAACGGATTGCCACAGGAGCCGAGGAAGTCGCTGCCCAGTCTGCAACTGTTGCCACCGCGGGTGAAGAGATGTCTGCCACCTCCGGTGACATCGCACAGAACTGCCAGATGGCGGCAGAAGGAGCCCAGCGCGCTTCCCAGTCGGCCAGCAATGGCGCCGGTGTTGTTGAGAAAACAGTTGCGGTCATGGGACAAATCGCTGAGAAAGTACAGGAATC
Source organism: Geobacter sp. (assembly GCA_025360785.1). Lineage (GTDB taxonomy): Bacteria > Desulfobacterota > Desulfuromonadia > Geobacterales > Pseudopelobacteraceae > JACRCG01. The sequence goes on along the minus strand of JANYBN010000020.1, from coordinate 10,200 downwards.
TGCTAAAACAGTAGAAAGCCTTGGTGAACGCTCCGATCAGATTGGTGCGATCATCGGCACGATCGAAGATATCGCCGACCAGACCAACCTGCTGGCGCTGAACGCAGCCATAGAAGCCGCCCGCGCAGGCGAACAGGGACGTGGTTTTGCTGTCGTTGCCGATGAAGTACGTGCCCTTGCAGAGCGTACTACCCGTGCAACTAAAGAAATCGGTGAAATGATCAAAGCGATACAGAGAGAAACCAAGGGTGCAGTGGCAGCCATGGAGCAGGGCGTTCAACAGGTGGAAGCCGGCACGGTAGAAGCCGCGAAATCGGGCGATGCCCTGCGCGACATTCTCGAGCAGGTAAACGCTGTCGCAACGCAGGTCAACCAAATCGCCACCGCTGCTGAAGAGCAGACAGCAACAACCAGCGAAATCTCCAACAATATGCACCAAATCACCCAGGTTGTTCAGGACACCGCAAGCGGCGCACATCAATCAGCCACTGCCGCCAGCCAGCTTTTCGGAAACGCCGAAGAACTGCAGCGACTGGTGAAGCAGTTCAAGCTGTAATAATTTGGACCAAATGAACACGGTTAAGAAAACTTTCCGTTCCAGATCAGCATTAATTTTTCAAAGGAGTCCACATGTCCACGCAAGCCCTTGTTAAAACTGACGATAGCACAAAGCATGACGAACTGATTCAACTGGTCAGCTTCATGCTTGCCGACGAAGAGTATGGTGTCGAAGTCCTCAAGGTACGCGAGATCATACGCATGCCGACTATAACCAAGATGCCAAACGTACCTCAGCACGTCGAAGGAATCATCAACCTTCGCGGCAAGGTGATACCAATCATCTCAATGCGGAGACGTTTTGGCCTGATCGAGAATGAAAACAGCAGCCAGACGCGCATCATCATCATGGATGTAGCGGGCAGCTTGACCGGATTTATTGTAGATGCGGTTTCAGAGGTTATCCGCATCCACAGCAGCGAAATCCAGCCACCACCTTCGATGGTACTCTCCGGCGGCATCGGTCAGGAGTTCATCACTGGTGTCTTTAACCACGCCGAACGGTTGCTGATCATCATGGATATAGATCGGATGTTTTCTGATGACGAGCGGGAAAGTTTCAGCTCTATTTAGCTACGGTTACTATGTTGAATACATCAAAACGAAGGGGATCCCGTGCAGGTCCCCTTCGTTGTTTAATAGGAGATAACGCTAACTTGCACTTCTATTATTTTATGATATATAAACAAAAACTTCTAAATAGCATCCACTGATTTATAGCAATCATCACTCAAAAAAAGGTTTATTCATGAAACTAATGGCTACGTTTATCTGCCAACTGTTGACAATTGGTGTCCTGCTGACGGGCACAGCCTGCAATAGTACGGATTCAACGCAACCGATCAGCCTGAAATCGGTGGAGCAGCAAAAAACTGCGGCCAAAGCTCCAAAGCTGATGCCGTTACGGATCGGAATGGGAGCCATGATCACCCCCAAGGAAGGGTATGTCTATTACCAGCGCCTTCAGGGCTACATTCAGAAAAAAATGGGGCGACCTGTACAACTGATAGACCGAGAGAACTACGACGAAATAAATGGGCTGCTCGAATCAGGCGGGGTAGATGCCGCTTTCGTCTGTGCGGGACCATATGTGGAAGGAAAAACAAAATTCAATCTGGAGTTACTTGCCATGCCGCTAGTAAAGGGGCAGCCAATCTATTACTCGTACATAATCGTTCATAAAGACAGCGCCATCACCAGCATTAAAGATTTGAGGGGCAAGGCATTTATCTTTACCGACCCGAAATCAAATTCCGGCAAATTAGTACCAACATATATTCTTGCCAAGATAAAAAAGACACCAGAGAGTTTTTTTTCCAGCGTTGAATACTCTTATGGACACGATAAATCCATCAAGGCGGTAGCTGAAAAAACTGTCGATGGAGCTGCAGTCGACAGTTTGATTTGGGAATACACTGCTATAAAGAAACCGGAACTAACCGGACAGACCAGGATTATTATAAAGTCTGCCCCATACGGAATCCCACCTTTTGTTGTCAGAGCCGGTCTGGACCCGGCAACAAAGAATAAATTAAAGGATATCCTTCTGTCAGCCTCATCTGACCCTGAAGGGCAGCAGATTCTTAAGGGCATGATGATCGACGCTTTTGTTGCCGGAGATGACAAAAATTACGATAGCATCCGTGAAATGAACGCCTGGACGGCGAGGCAGCAAAAACGGCAAGATGAAGCCGTGCTTCTCAATGTACAAAGCTGCGGAGCGCCATATAGCACCCGCTCGGCGTTGAATCAAAGACTATAATTGGGCAGCCGATCCGCTGTTCCAGATCAGCCAGATAGACTTCATCCAGAAAAACCCCCTCTCCCTCTTTCAACATCACATCAGGTACTAGCAGACAAGATCCGATCTCATGGCCAGCCAACGCTGCAGAAATGTCGTTTCCGGCAATCAGTCCGCTTACCGTTATACTCGGGCCGAAAAGTTTGTTTTCAATGGCCATTGGCACGATATCAACTCCGCTCTTTGCTGCCAGTTGCTCCAGAAAGTCTCTAACAAATCCAAACGACGAGACTCCGGTGACTACCGTTACCCGAAACGATCTTATCGGTCTAACTCTCTGCAATAGCTTAGCAGCCTCCTTCATAAAAAGCGGCACCATACCGACACCGTTTTCGATTTGCGGAAAATCGCCATATTCTTTTATGGCTGGAAATGGCAATCCTGCCTTGAAATAAAATTCGTCAGCCAAAAAAAGGAACGGCTGCCGCAGTTTTCTACGCAGCATCTCCGAATGCGGATGCCATATTGATATAAACTCCCTCGCATATTCGGCATCTACCGGCGTCAACTGCGGCAGCTTTTGACGGTGAGCAGTAAGACCAAGCGGAACTATTGCCAATGACTGTACAGCCGGGTAGATGGCAGCTAATTCCGCCACAGTACGCTGTAACTCTTCTCCATCATTCAATCCGGGACAGAGTACAATCTGCGTGTGCATGACAATTTTGGCAGCAGCTAACCCCTGCAACTGTTCCAGAATAGGCGGAATCCCAGGTTTGCCGAGTAAACGCTCCCGCAAGTCAGGATTGGTTGCGTGTACTGAAATATACAGTGGGGAAAGGTGTTGTTCAATTATACGTTTAAGTGCAGAAGGTTTTAGGTTGGCTAAAGTAACGTAGTTGCCGTGCAAAAAGGAGAGTCGATAATCTTCATCTTTAACGTATAGAGGTTTGCGGAGCCCCCTGGGGAGCTGATGGACAAAACAGAACAGACAGTTGTTGGCGCATCGGGCTGGAGCCGGTGCTGAAAAAGTCAACCCGAGCGATTCTCCTGCATTACGTTCGACCTCCATCTCCCATAGCTCACCACCCGGTTTTTCAATTTCGAGCAGTAACTCTTCTTCGGATGCAGTATAGTAACTGTAATCGATCAGATCTCGCAGCGGCAATCCATTAACAGCAAGCAAGCGGTCGCCCGCCATAATCTCCAGCTCTTCAGCAATTGAGCCGGGGGAGACAGAATCAATCAAAAGACCCGTCATCACTCCTCCCGGTAAAACGCAGAGTTACGGTAGTACTCACCCAGAGAGTGAAGAAACACCTGAAGTACGGCCGTGACCGGCACAGCCAGCAACATGCCGATAATTCCAAAGATCTGCCCGCCGATCAGCAGTGACAAGATAGCAATCAATGGATGCAAACCGACCGTGTCGCCAACTATTTTAGGTGAAATAATGGCTCCTTCAAGCAGCTGAACAAACCCGAACCAAGCCAGACAGAGCAGCGGGTGGAGGATGTCATTATATTTTAGCAGTGCCATGGCAACCGAAAGACAGATACCTATTATCGTGCCTACATAGGGGATTATAAAAGTTACTCCGGCCAGTGTCCCGATTGCGACAGCAAGGTCAATGCCGATGGCGTACAGGCCAACGCTGTAGAGGAGTGCCAGAATTGCGCATACTGACAGTTGGCCTCGTATAAAACCGGACAGCACCGCATCAACTTCTGCCAGTTTATTTTTGTACGTCGGCCGGAATCGTTCCGGAACAAATGATTCTAAAATGCTTTTAAATTTCGGCAGATCAAACAACAAATAGAACAGATATACCGGGATGATCATGTATCCAAGCAGAGCTAAGAGTACACCAACCGTGGAAGTGAGAGCTTTCCGCAGTAACGCCAGCAATGGCTTGAGCAGGTCTGGTGCTGTACTGCGTACCTGTTGCAGCAATTCGTTCAGCCGAAGCGCAAGCTTGTCGGGCGATTCAACTCCAAGGTATTTCTTTATTGGGACGGGAGCTACTTCATAAAGATGCTGGATGTATGCAGGAAGATTCAGCTGTATGCTTGAAAACTCGCCCGTTATTGAAATCACGAAAAAAGAAGTGAAACCGACGCAGACAAACACCGTCATAAGGAGCACGATCAAGATCCCGACCAGGCGCTTTACACCTTTCCGCTCAAGGTATTCCACTATTGGATTCAATATATAGGCGAGAGTAAATGCGATGAACAGCTGCAGAAAAACGGCAGAGGAATAATAAAGCAAGGCCGATGCGAGAATGATCAACAACATTACTGTGAACAGAAGGATTTTTGTGCTTTTAGTCATGAATTTCATTTACGGCCCCACTCAGGCATATTTAACCCGAGAGGGGCCGCTGGTTGGTTATTGATGCAACCGGAAGGAACCATCCACAGAAGTGATGGTAGAAATGGAGTGTTTGTAAATCAGCATATCTCCGCCAAAATCAAGCAACACTGAAAAATTGTCAAATGACTTAATGAATCCTTCCATCTTATCACCTGACATCATTACAACTACAACCCGTACACGCTCCTTGCGAGCTTGATTGAGGTACTGATCCTGAATATTAAAAGGTGCTTTGGACATTGCGTTACGCCTCCCGTCGCTCAAAAAAATCAATTGCATTATGATGTATAATACCAAAGTTCTCGGGATATTCAAACCACATTATGTCCGGATCGGCTTTGAACCAGGTCATCTGGCGTTTGGCATAGCGCCGCGTATCACGTTTGATCAAGCGGCTGGCTTCCTCACGGGAAAGTTCGCCGTACAGATGGGCGGTCGCCTCCTTATAACCGATAGAGCGCATTGACTTGAGATCACGTCCGCATCCGGATGCAAGCAAGCCGCTCACCTCGTTAAGCAGTCCATCAGCCAGCATCCGCTCGACCCGTTCGTCAATTCGCTGGTACAACAGACCGCGATCTACCGATATGCCTATTTGAAATGTGACATAGCGGCACTTGGCAAAGGCATGCTCCTTATGATAGCGGGACAGCGGAGTGCCAGTCATCTGGAATACTTCTAGAGCGCGAATGATCCGCCCCAGATTATTGGGGTGCAGCGCTGCCGCGAGATCAGGATCAACCAGCCGCAGCTTCTCAAGCATGGCCTCATTGCCAATATTGTTTGCCTCATTCTGCAGCGACTGACGAAGCTCTCCCGCCCCGCTGGGCGAATCGACAAGTCCTTTTGTAAGAGCCCGGATATAGAGGCCGGTACCTCCGACCACTATTACACGCTTTCCCCTGCTGACAATGTCCAGAATGGCGGCATCAGCGGCATCAGCAAAATCAGCAGCGGAGAATTGTTGAGCTGGATTAACGACGTCAACCAAGTGGTGGCGAATCTCGGCTTGTTGCTCCGGCAAAGGTTTGGCCGTGCCGATATCCAAACCTCTGTAGACCTGCATCGAGTCTGCATTAACGATTTCGGCATCAAGTAGATGAGATAACCGTAGAGCCAGATCGCTCTTACCAGAGGCTGTAGGACCGCAGATGATCAATATTTTTGTGATTGCAGAAATGTTCATGTTCGCTTGAATATCTTTTGCAACTCCGCCAGACTCAAAACATGCGATACGGGGCGGCCATGTGGGCAACTTGCTGCAAAATCGGTCTGATCCATAGAATAGAGCAACTCCTTGATCTGCCGTTGTTCAAGCGGATGAGCACCACGGATAACAGAGTGGCATGCAATACGGGAAAGCAGGTTTTCCAGTGCATCATTGAAAGCGGAACTGGTACTGAAACACGCCAGATCTGCCAGAATGTTACGAATCAGGAGAATCGGATCTTTCAGCGCTACCAAACGTGGAACAGCCGAAACCATTATCGTTGTGCCGCCAAACGGTTCAAGTTCAAAACCGATTCCAGCTAGATCGAGACTGAATTTAACAGAAACTGCAACCTCGCTGAATGAGAGTTCAACCGTTTCAGGGAACAGTAGTCGTTGTGACTCGATCCCTCCTGTCAGGAATTGTTTTTTCAGAAGCTGATACGCCACCCGTTCACTAGCGGCATGCTGATCAATTATAACCATCTCGGAATCCGACTGACACAGGAGATATTCGCTGTGGAACTGCCCGATAATATTGAGCTCAGAAAAATAGCCTGCCGATTCAGATTGCGGCTGCTCCGGCTGAAACGATGGTGATGATTCGCAGACAGTGGAGTTGTATGTCGTTATAATAATTGGTTCTACAGACTCCTTAGTAGAGTGCTCCGCCAACGCCGTCCGGCACGGCGGGTGCGACGGCAGTACCAGTGAGGCTTGAGACGCTGCAGTAATCCGCTCACGGTATGCCTGGCCGGTTGCGCCGCCTGAAGAATTGGACATGACTGAGACAGGCTGCGCTACCAACCATGGCGACCGGCGCAAGACCTCTTCTATTGCTGTCTGTATTGCATCATGCACTATGGATTGGCGTCTGAAACGAACTTCATGCTTGGTCGGGTGAACATTAACATCCACTTCACCTGGTGGAATTTCGATAAATAGCGCCACCACCGGATAGCGGCCACGATCTATTACCCCACGATATGCCTGCATGACAGCATGCTGCACAACCTTGTCGCGGATGAAACGGCCATTGATATACGTATATATCGCCTGCGATCCAGAGCGCACCAACGCCGGGCTGGAAATGAAACCGGAAATCCCTTCCCCATTTACAGGATATAGATGCTGAGAACTGTCTTTGCCAATAACCTGGGCAAGACGGCGCTGCAAATCGCTACGCTGCAATCGCAGTAACTCACGCTCATCACTTGTGCAGGAGAAAGACACATCAGGCCTTGAAACCGACATTCGAGCGATGACATCCCCAACGTGACCTGTTTCAGTTTCGGAACTTTTCATGAATTTGAGACGGGCAGGCAGATTGTAAAATATCTGTTCAACGCTAATAACTGTACCTGAGGGCATACCGCAGGCCCTGACATCTCTAATTCGCCCCCCCTCCATAATTATCTCAGTTCCTTCCTGAGAGCCGATCTCACGTGTAGCGAGCGTGAAACGTGATACTGAGGCGATCGAAGGGAGCGCTTCACCTCTGAAGCCAAGCGTTATGATTTTGTCCAAATCAGCATCTACCCTGATTTTACTGGTGGCGTGACGTTCCAGTGAAAGGAGAGCATCCTCGCGTGACATTCCATGTCCATTATCAGTGACGCGTATTAAACGTCTGCCACCAGCGTTGATGGCAACAGAAATATCTGTTGCCCCGGCATCAAGTGAATTTTCAATCAGCTCTTTTATGACCGAGGCTGGACGCTCGACAACTTCACCGGCAGCGATTTTATTAGTGAGGGTTTCAGGCAGTATATATATTCGCTGGGACATGGCAACTCCGGCCTGTACAAAAAAAGAGCGGGTAGTCCCACTCTTTTAGTTACTATCTTTGATGAATATGAAAAATTTATTTTAAGTTATTATCTTTTGTATCGCCGAACAGGGAGTCGAAATCATCAGTTGTCTCCGCGGTTTCGGACGCGGAAGTCTCAGCAGGTGTGTCATCCCAGGAAAAGCTTTCAAGATCGAATTCTCCAGGGCCTGACGAAGAAGATGTTTCTATTGTTGCAGCAGGAGCAGGGGATGTTAACGTCTGTGCTTCCGCAAAGGGAGAAGCTTCCGCTTGCGGTGAAGATTCCAGCAGATCTGCAAAAGCATCAACATTAGAATTTGAGATGTTTGCTTGATTCATATCGTCAGAGGGTTCATTAAAATTGAACGGGTCATCGTTGCTTTGGGCTTGTGTGGCAGATAAATCATCAGGCAGGTTAAAAGAGAATATGTCATCATGGCTTTCTGCCATATCATTAATCTGATCAGACGAGCTTTCGGAAGAGCGAAACGCCGCCGAAAGCTTATCCTTTGCTTCAAACGGGAGAACCATTGAAGCAACAGAGTAAGTTTGTTTAAAACCAATCAGATCGCTAGAACACTTTTTACAATTGTCATAATATTCGAAGCTATTAAACCCGCATTTAGGACATTTCATTTGCAGCTCCTTGTCTAGCAACAATTACATATCGCCCCAAATATACTGCATTATCGAGAGAATAGCAATACTAGCCGTCTCAGTTCTCAGTATTCTGGAACCGAGTGAAACGGCCTGAAAGCCATGCTGCAAAAACATACTTACCTCCAGTGGGTCAAAACCACCTTCCGGGCCAATCACTACTATCACTGACGAGGGTATGTTTTCGGCGGAAAGAGCTTTTTTGAGCGAATATTCTTTTTCACCTTCCCAAAGAATCAGACGAAGTTCCTGAGCAGCATCATTGGACACTTCTACAGCACTTGCCTTCCAAGTCACTTCAGGTATGTCGATTCGTCCGCACTGCCGTGCTGCCTCCATCGTTATTCGATTCCAGCGACCAAGCTTGCTGTTCTGCTGACCATCACGTATTTTAGCAACTGATCGACGTCCACCAAACAGACAAAAATCGTGAGCGCCAAGCTCAGTACCCTTCTGCAGAATCAAATCAATTTTATCTCCCTTGGGAAGTGCCTGACAGATGGTAATACGAGGAGCTGCGGAAACACTCTCTACTACCGGGCAGAATGATGTGATTTTTACCGCTACCCATTCTTTGGCAACCTGATTGATCGTACCTAAATGCAACATTCCTTTCTCGTCAGCTAATTGGACTGCATCACCTGTTCCCAAGCGAAGAACTCGAACCATATGATTATAGACGTCGCCATCAAAAGAAGCATAGCCATCACGAATGGTGCGTGAATTTATCATAAAGCGGCGCACACTCATGAGACAGCTTCATTTCTGTATAACATGGCCACCCACTCCCCGTCACAAGCAGTCCGACAGTATTTCAACGGCTGAAAGTCGAATCCCTGTCGTACCAGTTGCTCTTTTTCGGCCAGGATCCCGGAAAGGATCAAAGACCCACCTGGATTCAAGCGGTCAGTCAGATTCGGCGCCAGCCGCACTAATTCCTCAGCGAGGATATTAGCCAGAATAATATCGAAACACTCCGTAAGCGATTCAAGTGGTGTGGTGCCACATTCCACTAGATTTGACATTTCATTAAGCAGAATATTTTCACGTGCGACTTCAACCGCATCAGGATCAATATCAAGCGCAAGTATCCTCCCTACGCCCAGCAGATTTGCTGCCATAGCAAGTATTCCCGAGCCGGTTCCAAGATCAAGCAGAGATGGCACCGTCATCAGAGGACCACCCTCCATAACTGACTCAAGCATCTCCAGACAGAGGCGTGTCGTTTCATGTCCACCGGTACCAAATGCCATACCGGGATCAATACGAATAACCAGATCACCGGGCAACTGAGTCGCGTTCTCCCAGGTTGGAACAATAAGAAGATGTTTTCCGACCCGAAGCGGCTTGAAATGCACCTTCCAGCTGCTGCTCCAATCTTCGGTATTAACGGCGCTGAGCGTAGGAGGAGCAAAATAGGCGGCGGGATGACGACTTGAAAGCTCCGTAATAAATGCTTCAAGTTCATGCATCAGGGGAACAGAGTCACTATCAGCGAGAAGATAGGCTTTAATAACAACTCGAACGGAATCGGGAATTTCGCTCGTTGAGAAAGCATCAACAGACAGGTTGTCAACACAGACACCGTTGCCGGTCAGGTTAGTTAAAAAGTCGGCAACAACATCAGAGTATTCTTCAGGAACATCACATGCGATTTCAAGCCATGAATCGATCATATAAACCTTTTATTTAAGAAGGAGTAACTGCATGAGGAAAGTAACAGAAGCATCTACGAGAGACAATTAAAAAGTCCGTTGTTTTGATTTAGTCTTGTAACGCGAGATGCCCCGCCTCCATTTCTGGAAGCGGGGCATCTTTAATTTATTCCCGGCGGCGACCTACTTTCCCA
>JANYBN010000195.1 GCA_025360785.1 Geobacter sp. | reverse complement strand
TTGACAAAGGTGCAGCCGGTGCTGAGCAGGGCAAAATAGACATAGGTTGATATCTGCAGCCCCCAGGGCACCAGGTTGGAGGTGTTGGTGGTGTGGCCGTGCCCCAGGATGAAGATGGCGGTTATGGCATAAAAACCGATTGCCAGGCCGAACAGTGATGCGTACAGAGACAGACCGGCTTTTCCTTTGACCACATCGGTCGCCGTGGCGATAAGCTGTTCCTTTTCAGGAATAAGAACTCCGAATAGTTGCATATCAGGCCCCCTTCACAATCTTGACAAAATTCACGCGCATGGCGGTGCCGCCCATAATCGGATCGATGGCGTGCCGGGTGAGCAGGTCATCATCGGCAATCCCCTGGCCGTCGGCACGGCTCATCCCTTTGGAATGAACGCCGAAGCCGTGGTTCATGTAGACCGCATCATCGCGCAGACGCTGGGTCAGTTTGACCTTGATCCGGCCGCTTGCGACAAGACCATCCTGATTAACCAGCGATACGTATTCCCCGTCTTTCAATCCCTGTTCCTTCCCCTTTTTCGTGTTGACCCACAGGTAGTTTTCCTTCTGCAGATCGGTCAGCATGAAGTTGTTGGAGGTGCGGGAGAAAGTGTGCAGTGGCGCCCGACCGAACAACAGCCGGAAATGACCGGCGGGCGGAGTCGGATGCCTGGTGTACTTCGGCACCGGATCAAACCCTTTTTCAGCCAACTGTTTGGAATAGAGCTCTATCTTGCCGGAAGGCGTGCCGAACTCCGGCTGGTTTTCGGCGGTGATATACGGCGCGCCACCCTTCTGGATGATAACACCATCCCGCTTCAGTTGGGCGAAGTCGATCCCACCCGCCTGGCAGCGCTTGGCGACGTACTCCTCACCGTCTTTCCAGGGGAAAAATTCCGCAAGGCCCAGTTTGTTGCCCAGCTCTTTGGTGATCCACCAGGATGGCTTTGACTCCCAGAGAGGTTCTACCGTCGGCTGGCGCAGGGCAATTTCTCCCTCACCCTTGAACTTACCAAGATTGATATTGTCATAACGCTCCAGATAGGTGCATTCCGGCAGCACCACATCGGAATAGTTGATGATGTCCATCGGCATGGTGTCGATCGTCACCATCAGGTCCAGGTTCCGGATCGCCTTGATCGTTTCCTCCTTATCAGGCAAGGTCTTCATCAGGTTCGAGCCGTACACGAACCAGGCCTTGACCGGGCGCGGCTGGCCGGTGATGGTTGCCTCCTTGATGGAGGTGGTCGTCTGCAGCATGGCGAAGGGGTAGGCCTCATCCAGCTTCGCCACTTCCACATGCTCGGGATAGGCGGGCAGTCCCGGATATTCCGGCACCTTTGCGCCGGTGGGGAAGAAATACCCCCCTTCACGCCCCCAGCTGCCGAGCAGGGCGTTCAGGATGGCAATCGCCCGACTGCGTTGGGTATCGTCGCCATACCAGGTGGAGTAACGTCCGGCTCCGATGCAGACGTTCGGCGCGTTTTCTCCCAGTTCCCTGGCAACCTTGACAATCACATCACTGGCAATGGTTGTTTCGCTTTCGGCCCATTCCGGCGTGTACTGATGGACGGCGGCACGCAGCTCATCAAATCCGGTGGCGTATTTCGCCACGTACTCCTTATCGTAGAGACCCTCTTCGATGACGACCCTGATCCAGGCCAGGAGCAGCGCCAGGTCGGTGGCTGGCTTGATCGGCAGCCAGCGGTCGGCTTTGGAAGCGATATTGGAAAGGCGCGGATCGACCACGGTCAATTTTGCGCCGCTTGAAAAACCTTTGACGATATCCTGCACCTGGCTGTTATGGGCATTCTCCCCCAGATGGGAACCAAGCAGGACGATGTATTTGCTCTTGCTGAAGTCGTAATATTCCGGTGACCCCACATCCGCGCCGAAAGTCAGCATGAAACCGATGTCCCGCGGTCCGCGACACTGGGCAAACGACGGCGCAGCCGCCAGAGTGCTGCCGTAGGCATGCATAAGATGTTTCCAGAAAGCCGCGCCGGTGCCGTGATAAATCAGCGCCATGGATTCCGGCCCGTATTTTTCCTTGATGCCTTTCATCTTCCCGGCGATCACATTCAGAGCCTCATCCCAAGTGGCCCGCTTCCAGACCGGTTCGCCCCGCTTGCCGATATTGATCATCGGAAATTTAAGCCGATCGGGATCATAGAGAGCACCCAAAGCCGCATTACCACGCCCGCAGAGCCGACCGCGACCGCGCAGGCTCAGGGGATTGCCGTCCACTTTGACGACCTTGTTATTCTCCACCTTTGCAATCAAGCCACAGTTCCAGAAACAGAGCTCGCAAAATGTGGGGATCTGCTTCATCTCTTTCTGACCGGCCTCTTCGGCCCAGGAAAGAAACTTCTGCGGCATGGTTGCGGCAGCCGCAACACCTGCTGTAACAGCACCGGTCGCCTTGAGAAAGGTTCTGCGTGAGAATTTTTGCGACACAATTTACCTCCCGATATAGCTTGGATGTAAGATGATATTTGTTGAGAGTGGAGCCTGGAATTGTTCTATTTCATAAAAAAATGGGGCGTGAATCACTCACGCCCCATCATAGTCAGTATGCTATTCATTCTCCTGCTGTTGTTTCAGCAGCTTTTCAAAATAAAGTTCAGGATTGGTTAGTTTCTCAACTTCCTTGATGCTGTATCCCAATTCTTTGAAATTAAGCACACCATTGACCGCATGACAGTTGGCACAGTTTAGCGCCTTGTTTTTAGGGGTTACCTGATGATTGCTGCCAAAGTAGATCGTCTGCCACCCCGGTACCGGCTCGTAATCCTTGATGCCAAGTATTTTGGCGGCAGATGCCACGCCTGCCAGTGTGTCGCCGGTTGCAATCGGCGGGGCAAAGTCCATCGACATCAACTGGCCGTCCTTCTTGTTGAAATAGGCTTTACCCTGGAATATTTTGAATGGGTAAATCTTGCTTTTCCCATCAGTCCTGCTCCCCTTCGGACCTATGAACTGTGGAGTATTGCTGACGGTCAGATTGTACCAGGAATATACCGGAGTAGTTTCATTAACTTCACGCTTCAAGGTTGATGGCTCATAAAAACCGTTGGCTTGTTTTTCCCATTTGGTGAAATCTTTGGAAAATGCCCCGCCGGTCTTCGGGATATGGCAGGTCTGACAGGCGATTTTGTCGGTATGCTTGTTGTAGGCAGCATCACCATGCGGTTTGGCGCTGTGGCATTCACCGACACATGTCATATAAATGCCGTCATGAGCCCAGTTATTGGGATCACGACCGGTGGGGAACTTGTGGTTCTTTACCTGATGACAGTCAACGCAGATTATGCCTTTAGAGACATGAACCTCGGCCTCTTTGGCCATGGAAAAGCCTCGCTTGATCATGGCGCCGCCACCGGCAGCTTCATGGCATACCATGCAGTTCTTGATGGTCGGCTTGCCGATGTTGGCCGCTGCTTCGGTACTGCGATCCTGGGTCATCACGATCTTACCATCTTTGGTCTTGACAGCCTTTCTTTTGCTGAAATCATACTTGAAAGAATGGCATATCAGGCAGTCTATTGATTGTTCCGCTTCAGATCCGGTGCTGCCTACGTCGCTGGTGTGATCACCAGGATGGCAGGTATTGCAGCCGGTAAACTTGGTCTTGCCGAGTGCGTTAGGAGGCACTTCTTTCAGGTTGTTGACGATGTCATTACCGTTGCACATCGTGTAGATGCGGTTCTTCATGCCATACTCTTCATTGGGATTGATGTTGTCAACATGGTCAACCTTTGAGGCATGCTTCCAATGCACCGTGCCAAGAAACTCCCTGGCCTTGCCCGGATGACAAGTCTCACAGGTTTTGGGCCCTTGGTAACCATCTTTAAGTATCTGTTCCTTACCCGGATGATCCTTGGCCTGAACAGTTGTTGCCAGCATTGCACATCCCAGCACTATTGCTACAATTCTTCCCGACATTTTTAATTCCTCTAGACTTTGATAAGTTGATAATACTTTTGCGTTTCCTTTAGACATAACGCTTGTTCCAATTATATGTATTTTTGAATTATTGCAGATAAATAAAAAGTTTTCTTATAAGTCGATTTTGTGAGCGGGCCACTTCAGAGACACTGAAGCGGCCCGTAACACCTGTTAGTCCTTTGATATTTTATACGTACCGTTCTTCTCGAAACTCACCTTGGCATTGACAAACTTCACGTTGGTGTAGCCCAGTTCCCTGAGGGTGTGATAGGCCACTTCGGCTATCACACCGGTATTGCAGTAGAGCACGACCAGCTTGTCCTTGGGAATTTCAGCCAGACGGTCCTTGATCTCTTCGGCAGGGATCAGTTTAGCGGTCTTGAGCATGCCGTCATGACCTTCGTGTGTGCTGCGGGCATCGATGATCATTACGTTGGCCGGAAGTTCGGCAGCGTACTTTTTAAACTCGTCCAGGTTGATCTCACCCTGTCGCGGTTTTGGAGTGTAACTGGCCTTGGCCGTCAGCTTGCCGCTGGCGACATCATACTTGGCAGCCTGCCAGGCTTCGAAACCGCCAGTCAGGACAACCACTTTTTTGAACCCGGCCTTGATAAGTGTTGCGGCAACGGAAACTGCATCCTTGCCACCTTTCTGGTCATAGACCATGATCGGGGCATTTTTCTTGACATCAAGCTCTTTGACAAGCTTGGCAGCCTTATTGGCGGGAAAAGCAACAGCTCCTTTGATAAAGCCTTTACTGACATCATTCGCAGTGCGTGCGTCAAGCAGAACATTGGGAATATTTTTGTCGATCCAGGCCTCTTTCAGGAACGCAGGTGAAATAACGCCGTAGTTCTTCTCCTGCCATCCAGGCATGCCGTCCTTGTACACTTTCAAATTGGTATAACCAAGTTTTTGTGCCTTGGCTGCGGAACCTGGACTCATATTGCAGGACGGACCAGCGCAGTAGAAAATGACAAGAGCTTTTTTATCCTTAGGCAGCAGTTTATCAGCCAGCTTATCAAAAGCTGGAAAGGGCAAGTTGACCGCAGTAGGGATATATCCTTCCTGAAAACGGGGCAGCGGACGCGAGTCAAACAGGAAGTATTTTCCCTTTTCAGGCCCCTGTGCGACAAGTTTCTCCATGTCAGCCGTTTTCATCAGCATCTCTTCCGAGACTTTGACCGGCGGCTTTTCAATCAACTTCACTGCGGTCTTGACACCGTTTTTCTCAGTGTACTCGATCTTGATTTCATGCCCTTTTTTAATCAGGTTGTCCTTTAAAAACTCTCCGTCACCGGTTTTGCCGGCACCGTTTACAACCTTGATCTCGTCTTCATCAAACTTGAACAGCTCAATGGCATCATCGATCTTCACCTGGATGGTTTTAACTTTGAACGACACGTTATCAAAATATCCTTTTACCGCTCCCGGCTCGTCCTTGTGGCAGTTCATGCAAATCTTTGCAATAGTCGGCTTGGCAGGCGAAGCGGCCGGATCAGCCGCAAATGCTGCCGCTGCCGACAAGCAGGCAGTCACGGTAAACAGAAGTATTTTCTTGATCATACGTTAAATCCTCCAGCCCTGATGACAGGATAAGTGTGTTGAAAAACAATTTCTGCTTACTAGCAGCCAGCCGTTTTTTTAAACATCTTGCTCGTGTTGGTGTCCCCGGATTTTTCATATTTTGTCCGGATTTCGTCACCTTCAACAATGCGCTTGTCCTTAAACTTGTCGAGGGTAAGATCATCCGTAATTGTTATCGTGACGGAAGCTTCAGTTTTACTGTCTTTTAAAACCGCTGTAGCGGATTTGCCATCTGCCGCAAGCTCTATTTTTGTAATTGTGCCTGTCATTTTTAATTCTTCTGCACTGGCTGTTTTAACAACAGTAAGCGAAGAAATGAGCATAACTGCCATAACCATTACGATCGAAAGTATTTTTTTCATTGTTAGGTACTCCTTTGTTGGTATTGCGTAAAATGAGTCTAGCAGAAAGTTTCATTATTCAATCTGCCGGTAAATAATGTCGGGGAACCTGTCAGGCTCCCCGACAAGCTGTTGAATCTAGAACTTTACTTCAAATGTTGCATATATATCCTGTGCGGACTTTACTGGCGCCATCATCAGCGCAGTTGAAGGCTGAATGGAAGAGATCTTCACAGGAGCGCCGACCCAGTTGTTGCTACCGGTGTATTCAAAATCATAATACTGATAGCCAATTTTGAAGAAAGTCTTGCTCAGATGCGACGAGATAGGCTTCAGGTTCAGCTCCTGGATGATGTAGGGCTCAAATACATTGCCACGTGTTCCAACTTTACTGGTCCACATATCATCTGACGCCGGGGCAAAAGTAATCCAGTTTTCTGAACCATGATTGAATTCAAAACCAATCTTAGTTTTAGATGGGAGGTCATATCTAACACCTGCATATGCTGCCCATCCTGTCTTACTGGACAGAGATGAAGGCTGTCCTGAAAAGATTCCATCAAAAGTGTTTGTCATTAGACCCAATCCGTTTGATGTATTGGAGCTTGGATGGGTAACGCTCAAGCCAAAATCCGCGAATACATTCAGAGTACCTGGGCCGACCTTCTTGAGCGTACTCATGGCGCCTGCACCATACCAGTCGATATCACCAAGATTGGTGGTCGCTTTGAAAGGAATGCCAAATGAAGTAGAATTCATTGCAGCAGCATCAAAAATGTCAAAGCCGCGGTTCCACTGCAGCCAGACGCGCAAGGGATCGGTGTCAATCGGGATGATTGCAACACCCAACATATCGGTATCTTTGATGCTGTTAGTTGGGGTTTCGAAGCCACTGTCGAACCCACGCCCATAACATACCTTTGCATATGCACCGGGCAGAATATCAATATCAGGGGCATAACCAAGTGTCATACCGTCAAAGGCGTAATCAACAAGCAGAGCGGGAGTTCCACCATTACCTGGACGCTCGTTGTTGAGCTTCAGGTTGCTAGGGGAACCATTAGTCGCAGGACGGCGGCCAGCCGAGAACCAGACCGGCTGGTCAGCGATGTTGCTCCATGTAGCGTAAGCACGGTCTACATCCAGAAGGCTGCTGGATGGTATATGGCCTATGGTGCCGTCCATCACGCCAACGCGATCAGAAAAATAGGTACCGGTTGTAGCATCGGTGCCCTGGGAGCCGAAAGACTTGTACATTGCAAGCTTAACATTAACAGTAACATCCTGGGTGGCCTTGGCATGCAAGTCCAGATCGAACTTGTTAGTGTAAAGGGTATCGTTAGTTGGTTTATAGGCAGGGACGGCAGCTGCTGCCATAGCGGCTCCAAATCGTGCTGGAGTCGGAGGGGCCGTAAGACCGAGACTGTTAAGATATTGCGACACACCCATGGCATTGGTAAACGCAGCCGTCTCACCGCGCAACGAATCAAGCCTAAAACGATAATCGCCGCCGATAGTCAGCCATTTGCCGAGGGATTTATCCTCCACTTTTTTAACCGAACCCTTGAGGTCTGCGACCTCTTTACTCAGTTTGTCGATCTTCAGTTGAAGATCTTCGTCCGCTGCCTGTGCAGCCAGAGGGAACATCATACCTACAGCCGCGATACAGAGTAGCCTTTTGGCCATTTCACGTTTCATACTTCCTCCATTTCAGTTTGTTTTGCCGTTAACCGAACACTCTCAGAAATCAAAAACACTTGTTATTCCTGCAAAAACTGTTTTCACCTCCCTTAACGTCAGTCTTTCCCACCTTATAGTTACCAACTTTGATGCAATATGCTTACCCTACTATTTCACTATTAAAATATACGGCGTTTTGAATATATAATGCGTACTAGTAGAAAATCAACTGAGAAATTATACTTTCCTTTTTTCAAAGCATGAAAACGTCTCTCACGGAAAAGAACTTGTCAGAAAATTCAGCGCTGGATAGGAAATTTGTTACGATACCATCCTACAAGGCCATCAGTCATATTATAGACTTCCTTGTAGCCCTGTTTGGCGAGGAAGTTCGCCGCTGGCTTGGAGCGGGCTCCAACAGCGCAATAGACCAGAATGGTCTTGTTCTTCGGTACTTCATTAATTCGACGTTCAAGTTCGCTAATAGGTATCAGAACGGAACCTGCCAGCTTACCCTGGCTGTATTCCTGGGGAGTGCGGACATCCAGCAGATATATGTTCCTGTTTTTATCAAGCAGAGACTTTGCATCGCGGGATGAAATATCCTTCTCAGCGGCCCATACCTGGGTTGCAAGCGTCACCATCATTAATAGTATCATCAATACTTTATTCATTCTCTTCAGCTCCTTTTTTAAACTTCTACAGAATAGCCGACCATAGCGACCTGAAATTCCTTCGGAAGCTCCCGCGACAGCCGCGCTGAAGCGGCAAAACCGGTACAGTGGCTGGCGGCCAGCTTTTTAATTCCCAAAATACGAAGCGCATCTACCGTTTTGTCGATCTGTTCGTGACTGCAAAAGCCCAAATGCGTACCGCCGATTACAGCATAAATATCACGCCTGCCGGTCATATAGGCAACATGCTCCAGAGTATTTATCAGTCCGGCATGACAGCAGCCCAGAATGAGAACAAGCCCTTTTCCGGTTTCCAGCACCAACGACTGGTCATCCGGCGTAATGTCAAGATCCTGTCCGGTGCGGTCTCTGTAGATCCCCTGATCTCCGGTCTCAAAATCGGTAACGCGCGGCACCTCACCGGTCAGGTACATTCCGGGTGCTATCGCCCGGAACTCCTTCGAAAAATCGAATAAAGCTCCTGCCTCCTCCAGCTCCTCCCGGCCAACCGGAATTCCGATCGGGTAACATTTTCCGGTGTCCTTTCCGCGGAACCTGGGGCTGAATACCGAGGGGTGACAGAATACCTGCTTTGCGCCGCACTCGGCCAGTAAAGGTTTCAGACCGCCGGCGTGGTCATAATGGCCATGCGAAATGACCACCTGTCTGACTCCGGACAGATCCTTGTTCATACGCCGGGCGTTGTGCAGCAGCGTCAAACCCTGGCCGGTGTCGAACAGCAGCGGATCTCCGTCAGATGGCTCGATAAGTGCTGAAAAACCGTGTTCTCCCAGAGTGCCGGAGAGCGGCCCGACCGAGTTTTCACAAAGGACTGTGATGCGGAAATTCACTTGCAGCAGCCGCTTTTCGGAAAACGTTGCACACCCATTTTCTCAAGAATGTTAAAGAGCGGGCAGAACTGGGTGAAGCCGGACTGGAACAGATTAAGGCCGACAAAACCGGTAAACCAGAGCCAGTTGGGTGAATGAAAATGAGCCAGCAGCAGAGAAATCATAACAAACGATCCGGCCACGATGCGCACGATGCGCTCTACATAGAATTCTTCTTTCATTGGTGTTTCTCCTCTTTAAACTGTAGGGGCGCGGTCTATGACCCGCCCTGTTGCAATATTTAACATTGTTGTTATTCCGACAAGGGCGGGTCTGAGACCGCGCCCCTACGATTTTTGTGACAGCATTTCCGCTACTTTTCCAGCTACCTCACCGGTCAAAACCGGACAGACACCCTTGTGGGTCTGCTTGATGGTCTTGCAGCAGGTCACGCCGTACTTCTCCTTGAACCATGTGTGCAGTTCTTTAGTCAGGTGGGTAGTTTCCTTCTTGTCCGCAAGAACCAGACCGAGTGCGACCGTGCCGCCCGAGACAGCCCCGCAGATGCACCCCGAACCGGAGCCGCCGCCGAACCCGGATACCGTGCCGACTATCGATTCAGGCAGGTCGGGAGCAAATTGTCTGCGCACCGTTTCCAAAACTGCTTCTGCGCAATGATACTTTCCCGAGCGGTAGAGCTGTTCGGCTTCTGCCTGACATTTATCACTCAACCCCGGCTCTTCCTGCGACACTTTACTGTTTTTGTTCCAGAACATTATTTCTCCTCGGCAGCTTCACCAATATGATGCCGTTCTTTCCAGTTTTGAACAACATAATACAATATCGGAATCGTTACTCGCGACAGGGTTGTGGAAGCGATCTCGCCGCACATCATGGCAATTGCCAGCCCTTGAAAAATCGGGTCGAAGACGATGACGAAACTTCCCACAACAACCGCCGCACCAGTCAGCAACATGGGGCGGAAACGTACTGCTCCAGCCTCGATGATCGCCTCGTCCAGCGGCATTCCCTCGCGCCGTTTCATCTCGGCAAAATCAATCAGGATGATGGAGTTACGCACTATGATTCCGGCCAGGGCAATAAACCCGATCATCGAGGTGGCGGTGAAAAAGGCGCCGAACATGGCATGTCCCGGCAGAATGCCGATCAGCGTCAGCGGAATGGGCGCCATGATCACCAGCGGTGTGGTAAAGTCTTTGAACCAGGCCACGACCAGAATGTAGATCAGCACCATGACCGCGCCGAAAGCGATACCGAGGTCGCGGAACACCTCATAGGTTATGTGCCATTCGCCATCCCACTTCATGCCACTGTGCTCTTCGCTCCACGGCTGCCGTGACGCCAGCACCTCGATTTTTTGCCCGTCTGGTGTCGCAATGGCGTCGATTTCCTTGTACATCTTCAGAATTGCATAGACCGGCGCCTCAATCTGGCCGGCGACATCGGCGGTTACATACACCACGTTTTTCAGGTTCTTGCGGTAAAGTGTTTTTTCCTCACTGCCGCTGCCAAGGCGCACCAGCTGGGAAAGCGGCACATTGCCTTTCGGGCCGGGAACATAAATGGCAGAGAGCGCAGCGGCTGAGCTGCGTTGTCCGGAGGGGAGCCGCAGATTGATCGTCACCGGTTCTTTTTCCCTGGGCAGATGCAGCAGTCCGGCGTTCTCACCTTCAAGTGCGATGCGCAGTGTTTTCGCCACATCATCGACGGCAATACCGGACAGCGCAGCCTTCTCCTGATCGACAGCAAAAGTCAGCTTGGTCTGATCATCTTCTCGATACCAATCAACATCGACCACGCCGGCAGTCTTGGCAAGGATCGCCTTGACTTTGCCGGCGACATTTGCCCGCGAGGCGTCGTCAAGGCCATAGATCTCGGCTACCAGCGTTGCCAGCACCGGCGGGCCGGGCGGGATTTCGGCCACTTTGACGCGCGCACCATATTTGTCGGCAATAGCCTTGACCAGCGGCCTGATGCGTTTGGCTATGGCGTGCGACTGGTCCGCGCGCTCGTCCTTTGGCAGCAGGTTAACCTGGATATCAGCCAGCGAAGCGCCTTTGCGCAGATAATAATGCCGCACCAGGCCGTTAAAGTTGAAGGGGGCGCTGGCGCCTATATACATCTGGAAATCGGTTACTTCCGGCACCGTGCGCAACGCATGACCCATTTCACGGGTCATGCGGGCGGTCTGCTCCAGCGGGGTGCCGTCCGGAGCGTCAACAATCACCTGCAGCTCGTTCTTGTTGTCGAACGGCAACATCTTGACCGTCACCGCCTTGAAATAGACCAGTGAGCAGGAGAGCAGCAACAACACCACGACCGTGGCCAGAAAGCCATAACGCAGCTTTTTTACATGAATAAGGCGCCCCATCCAGTGACGGTAAAAAGCCGTTAGTTTGGAATCTTCCGGGGCTTCATGGGTGCCGAAGTGCGCCTCACCCTTCATGAAGCGAAAAGCAAAATAGGGGGTGACGATAAAGGCGATCAGCATCGAGAAGAGCATGGCCATGCTGGCGCCGACCGGGATCGGGCGCATATAGGGGCCCATCAGACCGCCGACAAAGCCCATCGGCAGAATCGAGGCGATGACGGCAAAGGTGGCCAGCACCGTCGGGTTGCCGATTTCGTCCACCGCCTGAATCGCCGCATCGAGCGGCTTCATGATGGTGGTCGTAAAGTAGCGATGAATGTTCTCGACCACCACGATGGCATCGTCCACCAGGATCCCGATAGAGAAGATCAGGGCAAAGAGGGTGATGCGGTTCAGTGTATAGCCGATCAGGTAGAAGATCAGCATCGTCAGCGCCAGGGTCACCGGAATGGCGATAGCTGCCACCGCGCCGGCGCGCCACCCCATGAACAGCGCGATCAGGATTGTTACCGAGATGGCGGCCAGAAACATGTGAAACAACAGCTCGTTGTTCTTCTCCCGGGCGGTTTCGCCGTAGTTGCGCGTCACTGTCACCTGTACATCGGCGGGGATGGTTTTGCCTTTGAGTGACTCAATCTTGCGCACCAGATCCTCTGCCACCCAAGTGGCGTTGGCCCCTTTGCGTTTGGCGACGGCAATGGTTACCGCCGGGTAATCGACTTTTTGTGACAACTGTTTATTGCCAGACGGTTTTGCTTTTCCCATTCCAAAAAAGACATAATCAGCCGGTTCGCTGAGACTATCCTCCACTTTGGCCACGTCGGCCAGATATACCGGTTTGCCGCCATGGACGCTGATCACCAGCCGCTTGGCAGCTTCGGCGGAGGTCAGGAAGCCGCCGGTATCGACGAGAACTTCTTTGTTGCCGCTGGAAAAACTGCCTGACGGCAATGAGGCGTTGCCCTTCTGTAAAGCGGCAGAGACTTGCAGTGGCGACAGGCCGTAGCCTGCCAGACGCGGGGCATCCAAAGTCACTCGAAGCTGCCGGGAAAGCCCGCCGGTGATGGTTATTTCAGCGCTGTTCTCGCTCTTTTTCAGTTCGTCGGCCACTTCACGCGCCAGCGTCCGCAGGGTGCCGTGATCATAGCGCCCTGACCAGAGCGTCAGCGCCAGGATCGGCACATCGTCGATCGATTTGGGCACCACCAGAGGTTCGGCGGCACCGGGTGGCAACAGGGTGCGGTTGCTCATGACCTTGTTGTAGAGCTTGACCAGCGACTCTTCCATCGGCTGGCCGACCAGGAAACGGACGGTGATGATGCCCATTCCAGGGCGGCTCATCGAATAGAGGTATTCGACCCCCTTGATCTCCCATAGCTTGGCCTCGAAGGGCTTGACCACCCGCTCCTGCACTTCCTGCGGAGACGAACCGGGCATCGGCAGATAGATATCCACCATTGGCACCACAATTTGCGGTTCCTCTTCGCGCGGGGTCATCTTGATGGCGAACAGGCCGAGCAGCAGAGAGGCACCCACAATCAGCGGCGTCAGCTTGGAATTGATGAAGGCGCGGGCAATTTTTCCGGCAAAACCGAGGTTTTTCATGGTTTACTCCACCCTTGCCCCTTCGGTAATCTTCTCGGCTCCGCTGACAACAATGCGCTCACCATCGGAAAGCCCGGCAAGGATCTCCATCCGCTCGCCGTTCGCTCTGCCGACTTTGACGATGCGCATCCGGGCAATATTATCTTTATCTACCACCCAGACCGAGGTCAGTGCGCCATGCTCGACAACAGCTCTTTTCGGAACAGTGATGCCGTTAACCGACGTGCCGATATTGAGAGCGCCGCGACCGAACATACCGGATTTCAACCCCTTCTGATTCAGAGCAATCTTGGCGATAAAGGTACGACTGGCCGGATCAGCGGTAGGTACGATCTCGGCAATCCGCGCGGCAAAGGAACTGCCCACGGCATCCAGAGTTACCTGCAGCGCAGTTCCCGGTTTTACTTTGGCGGCAACATTTTCCGGCAGAGCCAGCTCCAATTGATAGCTCCCGTCATCCTCAATAGTCATCAGCGGCTGCCCCGGAAAAACGGTTGCTCCGAGATCGGCTTGTTTGCTGGCGACAATACCCGAGATGGGGGCGATGATGCGCGTATAGTCAGACATTGTGGTGGAAGCTTTTGCACCCTCCTGGGCCTGGCGGAGCCTTGATTCTGCCCGCGCTGCTTCTTGTGCGGCGACATCTTTTTCGGTCTGCTTGACATCGAATTCCTGGCGACTGACCGCCTGCTCTTTCAAGAGATTGTTGTAGCGGTCAAAAGTCGAATCTGCCAGTTTCTTGCGGGATTGCGCTTCATCCAGACCGCGCCGGGCCTCATCAATAGCTGCGGTAGCTACAGCTGCAGTGGCCTGATTCTCCCGGGCGTCCAACTGCGCCAGCAACTGCCCCTTCTTCACCCGGTCACCCTCGCGGACACACAGAATGCTGATGCTGCCGGGAATACGGGTCGATACCACCGCACTGGTGCGCGCGCGCACGCTCCCGACCACATCCAGCAATTCCGGCATCGCTGAACTCTTGACCGTTTCCATGGAGACGCCTTTGACTACCACCGCCGGTGTATTTTCAACTTTACCTGCATCATGCTTCTTCGAGCATCCCGAATGTGCAACAGTCAGCAAGATCGTTACAAGCAGTAGATAGTTCCTCATTTCAGCATCTCCTTCACAAATGTTCCCGTCATGTAATATATCCGCCCACCAGCCAGAGCATACCCCGCCTCGGCTTCCACCAGGTTTGCCCTTGACTGATTCAGTGCCGTCTGGGCGTCGAGCAATTCAACCATTGTTGCCAGCGAATTTTCATACCTTT
The DNA here is from genome assembly GCA_025360785.1 of Geobacter sp. Lineage (GTDB taxonomy): Bacteria > Desulfobacterota > Desulfuromonadia > Geobacterales > Pseudopelobacteraceae > JACRCG01. The sequence continues at coordinate 5,553 of JANYBN010000195.1, read as the reverse complement.
TTGTGAGCAGCCTGACAGTCTCCTCGGCATCCAGTACCGCATGCCGGGTCATTTCAAGACGCTTGCCGACTTCATGTCGCCGGACATAGCTTTCCTTGATCTGATACCTGACATCCTTTGCTGACTGCTCCAGCATCTCACGTGCGGCGGATTGTCCTGATAGTGCCCGCTTGCGCTCGCTGCCTCGACGGAAGCCATCAAAGATGTTCCATTTAAGAGAAACACCTGCCGTCCAGGCATCGCTGTCCGAGGCAAACGGAGCATCCTTGGCGTTCAACTGATACGAGGCGAAAACACCCACAGTCGGCAGATACTCACTACCGGCAAGCCTCAGCGCCGCGCCTGATTTTTCAAGATCAACACGAGACTGTTTTATCTCAACCCGGTTCTGCAGGGCTTCGGCAACAACCTGTTCGCTCATCTCCGGCACAGCAACACTGCCTAATAACTCTGCGACTGTATACACGTTATCTTCAGGCTGACCAATCAACATAGCCAGCTTCATCCGCGCCAGCGTCAGGTTGTTTGAGGCAGCGATCGACTGCTGTTCGCCAGAGGACAGATGAGTGCGGGAACGCAGTTCATCGGACCTGAGACCGACACCTGTAGATGTCCTGACCTTTGCCAGACGCATGTTTTCCCTGGCATCGGCAACAGCTTTGTCAGCAGCCTTAATCTGGGCATCGGCCTTCTGCACATCCAGATAAGTGTAAAAAACCTGAAAGGCGATACCCTGGCTGGCAGCCTCCAGATCCAGCTCGGACTTCCGGGCGTCCTTGACGGCCATCTCTTTGAGGGGGGAGAGAGAAGGGACAAACAACGGCTGCTGAACCGACAGAGCAGTTTTAAAGTCATGACGAGCGGAAGGTTTATTAACCGAATCCGGATTAGCAAAATCAGCCGGGTTGAAACGCGCCTCATCAAGCTTCATCATGAATGCATTTGTCGGCGAGTTGGATGCGATCAGGGCTTCTTCAAAAGTAATGGCGGGCAAATAGCGGGAATTGGCACTTTGAACGCCCTGAGCGGCAGCCTGGTAACTGAAGCGGGCAGCCTTGATCTGACTGTTATTCTCCAGAGCCATGTTCATCGCGTCCTTGAGCGACAACTGCAACGTTTCAGCCCCGGCAGCAGCAACCGACAACAGCATAAACGCGCATGTGATTATATATTGATACATACACCCTCCACATAGTTACGGAATTCATTATATATGAGAAACTGAATATGTCAACAGAAAATCCAAAGATCCTTCTCCATAAGGGAGAAGGTGGCCAAAGACCGGATGAGGGGGTTCTGGTGCTGTGTATATCAGTGTCTTACCCCTTTAACCCTTTTCAGGGAGAGGAGATTGTACTGAAAATATTAACAGATAATCCGGAAAGGTAAAATGCAGGCAGGGGTAACGCTAGAGTCGGCATCCGCCCCGGCAATCGGCAGGTTTGCATCAGGGATAGCCATCATGTTTACAAACAGAAAGGCCGGAGTTTTCACTCCGGCCTTTCTGTTGCGGCAATATGCGCGGTGCTTACAACTCAAACCTATATCTAAGCGCTCGATTCTTACTAAAGCAAAGTCACCAACCTTCTCGGACCGACGGATTTTTTAATTTGAAGTGAAGTTAAAAGCCCGCTGTGTGGTTTGGCTGTAACGAATCATTTCTTCTCTTATTTATCTTGCGGCGTTAGGCGGATCTCCTTAAACCCGGAAACTCTCCAAGTGCCGTCTACCAACTGAAGTTCGACATCGTGCTGGAATGTCACCGGCCACTTACAGAGTGCCGAGGAAACGCCGGGCGGGATTCGACAGACAGTTTGTTCTACCTGCAGTTCGACCAGAGTTTCTGATTTTTTCTCTTCCACTTTCCGCTTTCTCTTGATCCAGGCAATATCACCGGCAATGGAACTCACCGATGGCGGGGTTATGCTGAATTCCTTACCATAGATTTTCAAGGAGCCTGGTTTCGTCATTTGAATCCATGATTCCACATATACCCTGGCATCCCCCTGCGATTCATCGACAGCCTTCTGGTACTCCCCCCTCGCCATCGCTTCGGCAAAGCTAGCATAGGCGGTGAAAGCGGGAGTGGCTGGCGCCAACCAGGTCTGATAGACCCACCACCCCGCGACCGCCATGGCGGCCAACAGCATAATTTTGAAAACGATGGAAAAGATGCCCGCCCCTTGTCCTTTAGGCACCATTGTCGTTCTTGGCGTCACCGCCGGCTTCAAACATGACTCTAGATCCTGGGGGCGCGGGCGACGTTCGGATGGTGGTTGGTTGAATGCCTCCATCCCGGAAAAAGGCGTTTCGCTGGGCGGCTCCGGTTCAACCTCCTTGACCGTGCAGATCGCTCCGGCACTCCGAAGCTTTTCGATCCACGCATAAGCGGTGCTACCAACCATATCCTTTCTGATGACGGCGCCTGAGCCTGACTTGAACAACTCACGGACCTGGGAATGTTCCAGTTCCAGCACAACACAGAGCTTATTCAGAATCTCAGGAGGCTTGACCCCATCAACAAGTCTCCCACTGAATAAAACATTGAATTTTTTCTCTGCCATCGCCTACTCCCGAAAGAAGCTGTTTTGCAGGTAAATTATGATTCCACCATCATCACGCAGGCGACGACTCATCGCACCACCAGCGAATAGCGGGCGTCGGATTTCGCAATGTTATACACGCCAAAATCACAGCTGTAAATAGTCCAAGAGTTTTTACAGAAGTGTCAGGTCTACAACTTGAAACCAAGCTAACTTATTCTGTTAATGTGCAGGAATAGCCATCATGCTTACAAACAGAAAGGCCGGTATTTTCACTCCGGCCTTTCATTTGCGAGGCGTTCTTCATAGTGACTACAACTCAAGCCTTGTCAAGGCGCTCGATTCTTACTAAAGCAAAATCACCAACCTTCTCGGTTGACACCTGCAATTCATAGGTCATTGTACCGCCGGCTTTTTTAATTTGAAGTGAAGTTGAAACCCCGCTATGTGGTTTGGCTGTAACGAAGGTGTCTATTATCGCATCTCTGATCTTGCACCCTTCGCAATTGCTGTCTTTCCCGCAGCCTTCTGCAGTGAATGCATAAATGCAGTCAAATACCTGGCCGCCTCTGCGACCTTCGACTTCGTGAAGTTCTTTCTCGAACAACTCAAGCGCCTTTCTGTTTGCGGTAACAACCTGCCGTGGGTTGCCCTGCATCAAAAGCACCGGCGCATCAATAGCTTCAAGCCATTCACTGTTTAGCAGCATGACTTGGCACCTGCCGTCAGCGAACAGCATGCACCCGGTGCAGCCGACTGCTCGTCCACCGGCGTTGAAAGCCGGCGTGAAGCTGCCTCCAGCACTTTATCCGCCGGTACTTTCTTGATTTTGTCGGCCAATTCGACAGCCTCGGAAATCTCCGCATCAGTGAGCCCTGCCTTGCGTGCTTCCTGGATATGAAATTCAATACATGGTACGCAATTACTTGCCAGTGAGGCACCCAGGGCTACGAGTTCGCGTTCACGAGGGTTCAGAATGTTCATTGTGTTCTCCTTCTTTCGTTTTCTTCCGCAAATCTGAGCTGAAATGCGTGAATTTGATTGCATCTGTCACTATAGACGGGGAACTCACTAAAAAGGATACATCTGGCGGGATATTTATTACGCTTTACGATCGCACATCAGTTCGCTGCGCTCATCGTGATAAAGGCTGCAGTGGCATTCCATGGCATTCCGCAAAGCGGTACGGGCACGGTTGAGCCTGATCTTGACGGAGTCCAGGCTGATGTCGAGGATGGCGGCAATCTCGGGGTTGGTGATTTCTTCGAATTCACTGAGGAGCAAAACGGTGCGGTAGTTCTCGGGCAATTGGTCAACAAGGCCGAGAATGCAGGCGGTCGTCTCCCGGCGGATAAATTCGCGGTCGGTTCCCTGTGAACGGCTATCGGGAAAGTCGTCAAGCGACGTATCACCATCTAATAGCTGTTCGCAATCCTTTTGTTTTGCCATAGATGAAGAGGCATGGTCATAGGCGGTGTTCGTGGCGATACGGTAAATCCAGGTGGACAGGGAGGATTCTCCCCGAAAAGCGGCCAGCGAGCGGTTGACCTTCAGAAAGACCGTCTGGGTGAGATCTGGTGCGTCGGCATCACCGGCAAGGTTGCAGAGGTAGCGATGTATCTTCGGTTGAAATTCCTCGTAAATTCCGTCAAATCCATCAAGCGCGCTCTCCCTCATGCAGGTCCCCTTTATCAGTCAAATAAACGCATTAGCAGCAGTTGCCGCCGGGAGCGCGCAGGTTCCGTTCCTGCAGCCACTCGTTGATCATCCCCGAGGCGCAGCCGACTCCGGCATCTACGTATATCGCTTTGACCGGGCAGTTGAGGGCGCAGGCGCCGCACTCCATGCAGGCGCCGAGGTCACGGATGACAGCTTTTTTTTCAACCAGTTCGAATACCTGGTGAGGGCAGACTTCCGGGCATCTGCCGCAGCCGATGCAGGCGGCTTGATCCAGTTTCAATGTGGCGACGTTTTCCAGATAGCGAAAACCTTTCATATATAATCTCCTTCGTCTTTAGAGGGACCGTCCCGCCAGCAACAGGATCAGACTGATAACAAGCGCGCTCCCCATGACCGGCAGCGCGATACGCATCTCCTTCTTGACTCCTGAACGTGAGGCATAGGGGGTGCAGCCGGTGAAATTAAGGGTATAGAAGGCGCTGACCGCCGGCAGGGCCAGAAAGAGAGCGGCGGTGACGGTGACACTCCAGCCGGGACCTCCCGCAAGAAGGTAAAACAGCCCGCTCCAGAGCAGTCCGACTTCGGCTCCCTTGACGGCCAGGCTGCGCCCCGGCAGCCAGGGAAGCAGCAGCGGCCCGGCTACGATCCCAGCCAGACAGGCGCCCAGATAAGCGCCGAACGCCGACATACCCGCAGACAGGTTTCCCAGCGCGTATATCATCAGCAGTGCGACCAACCCGATGATGGCGACCGACTTCAACCCCATGACCAGTTCCACCGGAACCAGCACCAGCCGTTCGTAAATGGTAAAGGTCAGCTGGCGCATCTCCGGAGTGGTGACCATGCCGTTGTCCAGGTATTCAGGCAGATCGGCGGCACGGATGGCGGCATAGTTGACCTTGAATCCGGTGCGACGTGCTACTTCGTGGGCGGCTACGCCCGGAGCGCCGAGGATCGGCAGGATCAGGCGGCGATGGCTGACGACCCTGTCCAGCCCGGACGCCTTGATCCGGCGGACCAGCTCGCCGGTGCCGAAGGTCCCCTTCCCCGCCGCGCACCAGACGTTGATGCCGTAAGTTTCCAGCACCAGCAGCCAGACGTTGCGCCCGGCCAGTGACCGGCGCACGAAGTCATAACTCATTTTGTAGTTGGCGGTCACCAGCACCGGGTCTGTCGCCGCCGGCTGACCGATGGCGTACAGGCCGGCAGGGACGATGAACTCCATGCGCCCGATGCCCCAGCGCGCCTTGCAAGCCCCCAGACTATCGCCACTGGTCAACCGGGATGAAATGCGCGCGACTGGACCCGCCGGGGTATCCAGCCATGCAAT
>JANYBN010000122.1 GCA_025360785.1 Geobacter sp. | reverse complement strand
ATTTTCAATTACCCGCGCCGCATGAGGAGTTGCCGCATAACATGTTCTCGGCGGCATCCAAATCTTCTTCAGCCACCAAAATTTCCTTCAGCAAGGTTTTGCCGTCTCCTAATACTCGCATTGAATATTCGATGCCACCATTTTTCAGCAGATTTTCAACCCGGTTCAGATCTGCATCGTTCACTGAATCATAAAAGCGTGCCATGAATAACACCCTCTTTTTGAGAAACAGACCGGCATAACCAGTGTAACCAACCGCGATCTGCACCTATATAATAGCATAAAATATAAGCATGGGGGTACGTCCTTAAAACCGTGATTTTTAAACCCGGATAACGTTTGTAGTCAATCTGACAAAGCAGGAATTTGGGGTATAATTGAGACAATTCGGAAAGGAGAGATTATATGCGCATCGGTATAAGCATGATCATATATCTGCTTGTCTGTGCCGCCCAAGTGTATGGCGCACAGGACAAAATCCGGATGATTACGGTTCGTGATCCGATTACCCCGGTGACCGCACATTTCCTGCACCGAAATCTGGAAGAGTCGTCCCGCCTTGGCGATCGCCTGGTGCTGATTGAAATGGACACGCCGGGAGGCTTGGATTCGGCCATGCGTGAGATCGTCAAGGATGTTATGGCCAGCCCGATACCGGTGGTGGTCTATGTAGCGCCGTCCGGTGCCCGTGCCGCCTCGGCCGGTGCGATTATTGCCCTGTCTGCGGATGTGTGCGCCATGGCGCCAGGTACCAATATCGGGGCAGCACACCCGGTGTCACTGGGAGAAATGCATGACAAGACTATGGAGGCCAAGGTTGTCAACGATGCTGAGGCCTATGCCGAGGGGATTGCTCATAAAAGGGGGCGCAACGAGACACTGGCGCGGCGTATGGTGCGCGACAGCATTTCACTGAGTGCAGAAAAGTCGCTGGAAGGGCGTGTAATCGACCTGATCGCCAGGGATCGTGACGACCTGTTGAGACAACTGGAAGGAAGACATATCAATCGGGGTGGCCGGGAAGTGGTACTGCACCTGACAGGCGTAAAGGTGGTGACAGCCGGAATGGGTAAGGTGGAGCGGATCCTGAATGCCATCAGCAATCCCAACATAGCCTATGTCCTGATGATGCTGGGGATGATGGGGCTGTTTTTCGAACTCTCCAATCCCGGTGTGATCCTGCCCGGGGTGATTGGCGGCATCGCCCTGATCCTGGCCTTCTTTGCCTTTCAGGCCCTGCCGGTCAACTACGCAGGGATTCTGTTGATCCTGTTGGGAATAATACTGTTTATCGCCGAAATCAAGGTAGTGTCGCACGGGATGCTGACAGTGGGAGGTTTGGTCGCCATGGTATTTGGATCGCTAATGCTGTTTGAATCTCAGGAGCCTTATCTGCGTGTTTCCTGGAGTGTCATCCTGGTTACGGTACTGGCCGTAGCCGGATTCTTCGTTGTCGTAGTGACCAAGGCTCTGGCCGTTCATCGTCGCCGGCCTACGACCGGAAAAGAGGGATTGATAGGTGTGGATGGAACCGCAGAAAGTGTAATCGCCCCGAAAGGGAAGGTGTTCGTTCGCGGCGAATACTGGGATGCTTGGAGTGAAGATGCGATCAGCGCCGGCAGCAGGATTACTGTTGAGGCGGTGGAAGGGATGCAGCTCAAGGTAAAAAGAATTTAGCAGGGGGCGATTCGATGACGCGCCCATACCATCAAATAACGGGGGTATATCATGTTCGACATCTTCAACTATTTACCGGTTATCTTTCTCCTTGTCCTCTGCGTCATGTTCGTCAGCAGCGCATTGCGAATCCTGCCGGAATACGAACGGGGTGTACTCTTCCGTCTCGGGCGGATGGTCGGGGTGCGGGGGCCGGGGCTCTTTTTCATCATCCCCGGAGTTGATCGTCTGGTCCGGGTTACACTGCGTACCGTCGCGTTCGAGGTGCCGCCGCAGGATGTTATCACCCACGACAATGTTACGGTCAAGGTGTCGGCTGTTATCTATTTCAGGGTCATTGAGCCGCAGAAGGCGATTGTAGAGGTGGAAGATTATCTCTATGCGACCAGCCAGCTGTCCCAGACCACGCTGAGGAGCGTGCTCGGCCAGGTGGATCTGGATGAGCTCCTCTCCAACCGGGAGAAGATCAACAAGGAGTTGCAGGAGATTCTTGACCGTCATACCGGGCCGTGGGGGGTGAAGGTTGCCAATGTCGAGGTCAAGAATATCGATCTGCCCCAGGAGATGCAGCGGGCCATCGCCAAGCAGGCCGAGGCGGAGCGTGAACGTCGCGCCAAGGTTATCCATGCCGAAGGCGAGTTGCAGGCATCCGAAAAACTGGCCCAGGCCGCATCAGTCCTGGCTGTTGAGCCAACCGCCCTGCAGCTCCGTTATCTGCAGACCCTGGCAGAGATCGCCTCTGAAAAGAACTCCACCATCATCTTCCCGGTCCCGATCGACCTGATCAAGATGTTTTTGGATAAAACCGATAAGGAGTGACACATAAAAAGCCCATGACCGTACTTGTCATGGGCTATACATATTCATCAATCTAAAACCCAGCAATTAATCGAACCGCATCTCCCGCCTTCGGAAGTTTACTGTTAATGTTTAATGGCGTCAATAGTCTCGCACCAACGCTGCTGTGTTTCTTTAAGCCCAAAAGTGAAACAGCCGATTTCGTACAGAGCAGCCAAGCCCACAACGGCATAAATGAGCCGGGCGAAAACCCCTGTTTCACCAAAGATGGCGGCAACCAGGTTGAATCCGAAAAAACCTATCAAACCCCAGTTGACAGCCCCGATAAGGAGAAGAACCGTTACAATAATGTCTAATACTTTCATGGCATGCCTCCTGTCTGTTTCCGAAGGCGGTAAACTCTATCTACCCTGATGCAATTATACATCAGGGTAGATAGAGTTTAAACAAATTATTTAAACTATGCGGCTACTTGCGTATGTATAAAGGTGCCATTGCCTTAACTTATTAATCATGCTGAAGCGGTTAGTGGAATTTCTCTTGTTGTGCCTGCAATTTATCCAGAAACTGTGTTAATTCATCCACGCCGGTCACCGGCGGCAGACAGGCGCCGCCGGTGCATATGCTTATACGAAGCGCCCCTCCGGTTTCACCGTCTTTGAACACGAGTCCCGGAATAAACCGTCGCCCCACGGCCCTCAGGACGTCCTCCCGCTCCATTGATGCCCCGCCGGACAGGGACAGTTCCAGCTGGGGCCCCAGGAAGAAGTCGAATGCCGCCAGTTGAAAGAGATAGCCGGCGGGCTGGGTTTTCACACTTCCCATGTTGGCGCGGAGCAGAGCTTCTGCGGCATCGGTCAGCTCCTGATCGTCAGCGATCAGGCCGAGACGTAGCAGATTGAGGGCTGCCACTGAAGAGCCGGACGGAATCACGCCGTCGGCTGCGCTCTGCATCCGCACCGGAAGCTGCTCGGCATCATATCCCACGTCGTAGAGCCCGCCACCATCAGTCCCGAACAGCCGGAGCATTTCGCGCGTGAGTCGGAGGGCATCGGTCAGGAACCCCTTCTCCAGGGTTGCCTGGTGCAGTTCAAGCAGCCCCCAGACATAAAAGGCATAATCCTCAAGAAACCCGGGGATGGAAGCCTCCCCGGAAGTGTAGCTCCGCAGCAGCCGACCATCCGGAGTCAGTAAACGTTCAACGATGAATCCGGCGGCACGTTCTGCCGATTCTCGCCACGCCGCTTCACCTGTTGCAGCGTAGCCCCTCGCCAGAGCGGCGATCATCAGCCCGTTCCAGCCGGCCAGGATCTTCTCGTCGCGGAATGGCCGCACCCGGAGTTCCCTGGCTGTACGCAGGGTTTCCCGCCAGCGATCCAGGTCGGCGGCCAGCAGTTCCGGCATGATTCCGTTTTTTCGCGCAAAAGTTTCAAGCGGTACCGGCAGGTGCAGGATGTTTTTCCCCTCGAAATTGCCTTTTTCGGTGACGCCGAACAGAGCGCAGGCCGTTGCACCGGCCGTTTCCCCAAGAAGTGCGCGTATTTCTCCGGGGGTCCAAAGGTAAAAAGTCCCCTCCTCACCCTCGCTGTCCGCATCCTCCGCAGAATAGAATCCCCCCTCCGGTGAAGAAAAATCCCGCAGGACACAGGTGAGAATCTCGGCTGCAGTCCGCCGGAACCGGCTGTTGCCGGTGGTCTGGTACGCCTCGATTGAGGCGAAGGCGATCAGCGCCTGGTCGTAAAGCATCTTTTCGAAGTGGGGGACGAGCCATTGCCGGTCCACGCTGTAGCGGTGGAAGCCGAAACCCAGCTGGTCGTACACCCCGCCGCCCCTCATGGTCTTTAGAGTGTGCTCCACCATCCCCAGCGCCTCAGGTAGTCTGCTCCGGTTATGAATCCGCAGCAGAAATGACAGGTACACTGGCATCGGAAACTTGGGGGCTTCACCGAAACCTCCCACCTCAGGATCATAGAGGGAAGTCACATGGTGGTACGCATCCATCAGCAACTCCTGATCCGGGAGGTCGGCAGCCCCGGATGAGCCGATCCGGGCGAGGGCATCGATAATGGCAGCACAGTTTTCCATGATCTTCACGCGGTCGGTACGCCACAGTTCGCCGATTTTGTTCATCAGATCGATAATGCCGAGGTGACCGCCGCGTGTATATTTGGGGAGGTAGGTTGCCGCAAAGAAGGGCTGTTTGTCGGGAGTCATCAAGACGTTCAGGGGCCAGCCGCCGCTGCCTGTCATAATTTGGGCTGCCTTCATGTACTGCTCGTCGATATCCGGCCGCTCCTCCCGGTCCACCTTGATCGCGATGCAGTTACGGTTCATGGCCGCGGCTGCCTCGGGGTCCTCAAAAGACTCATGTTCCATGACGTGGCACCAGTGGCAGGTGGAGTAGCCGATCGAAACGAGGACCGGCTTGTCCTCGGCTGCCGCCTTTGTAAAGGCGGCTTCTCCCCAGGAGTGCCAGTCCACCGGGTTCTCTGCATGCTGGAGCAGATAGGGGCTCGTGGCGAAGATGAGCCGGTTGAACTCCGGACCTCCGTCCGGGGGCAAGGAACTCTTGTCAAGCTCGACCAATCGTCTGATACGTATGTTTTCGTCTCCGGCACCGGTCTTGTGCATGCTTTCCTCCGTTAGGCTGTGTTGCATCTCCATGTGACAATTTTACCTGACAATCGTCTGCCGTCCAGCCGTGCTTCATTTGTATTGATCTTGACGCTTGTGAATGCTCATCGTATAAATGTGCCGGAATCCGATGGGTTGTGTATGTTTGACAGACTTCAGATTGACGGTACTATGTATGAAAAGAGATGAATTACTGTGTCTGTTTTGGCGTTAAAGACGACGGGAAAAGGAGATTACCATGACACACTTCAATAACGCCCGGATAAATGAAATGCTGGGGCTGCAACTAGGAATTATCAAGAATATTGCACTCAAGTTGGACGGGAATGATATTGAACAGTTGGAAAGTAACCTTGCCGAGATGGAAGTTGCCATGAAAGATATCAAGTCCATGGTGGAAGGTCTTCCACATCCCCATCAGGCATGATAATCGCCTGCCGTCCAATCTAAGTTACGAATATTCGTATTAAAATGAAAAGGAGAGGGCGGCGTCATGGCGCATGGTTCACTTGACAGCATCCGAAACATCGGCATCATCTCTCACATCGACGCGGGCAAGACGACTGTGTCGGAGCGGATCCTCTTTTACAGCGGCGAGACTCATAAAATGGGGGAAGTACACGACGGTCTGGCGGTCATGGACTGGATGCCGCAGGAGCAGGAGCGGGGCATAACGATCACCGCAACCGCGACCAGCTGCCGCTGGGGGGAGTTTTGGATCAACCTGATCGACACTCCCGGTCACATCGACTTCACTATCGAAGTGGAGCGAAGTATGCGGGTTTTGGACGGGGCCGTGGCGATCTTCAGTGCCGTGGAGGGGGTCCAGCCCCAGAGCGAATCGGTCTGGAACCAGGCGGAACGTTATGGAGTGCCCCGGATCTGCTTAATTAACAAGATGGACCGGGTCGGCGCCGACTACCGTCGGACGTTGCAGCAACTGGAGACGCGTCTGAAGGCACGGACGGTATTGCTCCAACTTCCCATCGGAGAAGAGAGCGGCTTCACCGGCGTAATCGACCTGCTAAGCGAGGAGGCGTTATACTTCGATGAGTCCAGCCTGGGATGCACGGTGCTGAGGGGGAAGATTCCATCCGGCGCAATGCCGGAGGTAGAGGAGGCGCGCCAGAAGCTGACAGAGACAGCAGCCGACTTCGATGAAGGGGTGATGGCGGACTTTCTGGACGGTAACAGGGTCGAGGCTTTGCGGCTGAAGGTTGCTCTACGGCGGGGAACGCTGGCCGGTTCGCTCTTTCCGGTTCTATTGGGAGCAGCGCTGCGCAACAAGGGGATCCAGCCGCTGCTGGACGCCGTCGGACTTTACCTCCCTTCGCCATTGGATGTGCCGCCGTTGGTTGGTCACAACCCCGATACCGGTGAAAGGGAGACGTTGACCTGCGATCCCGCTGCCCCGTTGCGCGCACTCGCCTTCAAGGTAATGGCAGAGGGGGGGCGTCGGCTCACCTACCTGCGAATTTACAGCGGTACACTCCGCCCCGGAATGCAACTGCTGAACAGTACCAGGCGGATACCGGAGCGAATAAAGCACCTGTTCCGCATGCACGCCCACCGGCGGGAAGAGATAATGGAAGCTGTGGCGGGTGATATCGTTGCAGTACCTGGCTGCCAGGGAACGCTGACTGGCGATTCTCTCTGCGACCCGACCCGGCCGCTGGTACTTGAAGGGCTCGCCGTACCGGAGCCGGTGGTATCACTGGCGGTGGAAGCGAGCGGAGCCGAGAACCGCGAGCATCTGCCTCATGCCCTGGAACAGCTTCAGTGGGAGGATCCAACCTTTCTGGTACACGAGGATCGGGAAACCGGCCAGACGATCCTCACCGGCATGGGGGAACTGCATCTGGATATCGTCATCGACCGGCTCGCCCGCGAGTTCGGGGTGCAGGTGAAGACAGGCCGTCCGAGAGTCGTCTATCGGGAGGCTCTGCGACAACAGGTGTTGCGTCGTGAGACGTTCCAGCGAACCGGGGAACGGCGCTTGGAGACGTCAGAGATCGTGCTTCGCTTAACCCCGCTCCCGCGGGGAAGCGGGGTGCGCATTTTTATGCCGCCAGCAGAGCCGCCGATCACTCCGGATCTTTTGGCAGCCGTCGAGGAAAGCCTGCAGCAGGCATGTCTTTCCGGCTGTCGAACCGGCTACCCTCTCACCGACCTGGAGCTGCAGGTGCTGGAGATACCGGTTGAATTGGGAGTGCCGAGCGAACAGGGGCTCAGGGCGGCGTCCCTGCGAGGCCTGGCGCTGGCAGCAAGGGAGGGGCATCCGCTGCTTCTGGAGCCGATCATGTCGCTGGAACTGGAGGTTCCCACGGAGAGCCTGGGAAAGGTGCTCGGCTCGTTGCAGCAGAAGCGGGGCAGGGTGGAGGGGTTGGACAAGCGCGGTAACAGCGAGCTGGTGAAGGCGACCGTACCACTCGGCGAGATGTTCGGTTACATGACCGAACTGCGGAGCGCCACCAGGGGGCATGGAAGCTATACCATGGAATTCCTGCGTTTCGAAGAAGCGCCGGTCGAGATTCAGGTGAGCTTCGGTCTGACGAAAGCATAAAACCTGTTGATTATTTGTCTAAGTTGGCCACAGTGAGTCGTGAGATGCAGACCAGTTTCTCCTGATCGTTATAAATCCTGATCTCCCAGATCTGGGTCGAATTTCCAACATGGATCGGTGTTGTTATGCCTGTGACCCAGCCACTGGTAACCGGGCGGATGTGATTCGCGTTGATTTCGAGGCCGACGATACGTTTTTTATCCCAGTCAACGCACATACCCGCCGCTATACTTCCAAGCGTCTCGGCCAGTGCGGCCGAAGCCCCTCCATGGAGGATTCCTGCTGTCTGCCTGGTTCTTGTATCCACCGGCATCCTGGCCTTCAGATAATCACTGCCGATCTCCAGATGTTCGATGCCCAGATGTTCCATCAAGGTGTCTTTTGATCGCTCCTTAAGCTGCACCAGAGTTAACGGACTCTTCCAGATGGCCATGGCTGTTCCTTTTGTCAAGGTTTGTCGTTCTGATGAGTGCTGTAGAATCTGATCAGGAACTCGGCATCTCTGGGCGACAGATCGAATGTGAAGATTGCTTTCTGTACCAGCAACTGAACCGGCTGGTCCGGATTTTCCTGAAGATTGCCTGATACCCATTTGACGGCCCGGCGCAGATCTTCTCCCTCTGGTAATAATTCATGCATGGCTTCGCAGACTCCTTAAATATACTTTCTCAGTCACCAACTCCAACGTGCTTTCCACCCGGTCGATGAAAACCATTCCTTGTACATGGTCGAACTCGTGCTGGAATACCCTCGCCAAAAAAACCCTCATATTTTTCTTCTCGCACTTCACCCGAGCGGGTCAGGTAACGTATGGCAATCCGCTTATGCCGTGGAACCAGGCCGCGCAGACCTGGTATGCTCAGGCAACCCTCCCAGCCTTTTTCCATTTCGTCCGAAACCCGGATGATCTCCTTATCATGGATGTCCCTAATTACCTAAGAATCGAAACGTGAATCTCCGAAGAAGCTAGTGTGAACATAATAGGATGGTAGAAGGGCTGAAATATAACGGGTTATTGTTATTCAAAACCGTTAGCTACAGCGATGTGAAGAAACGGTTGCTCATTTCAGTGAGCCCCAACGAATGAAGCAGTTCATTCAGGCGCTCAGATGGACGGCGGCGGGGCAGGTCTTTGTAGCTGGCAATAATCAGTTCGTTTTTCATGGAATGTTCCCATCCGACCAACTCGGTTACGTTGACCTGATAGCCATGCGCCTCCAGCTGCAGACAGCGCAGGACATTGGTGACCAGGCTGCCGAATTCACGAGTGTGCAGCGGGTGCCGCCATAGCTCGGTCAGGCTGTTAAAAGCAAACGATGTAGTTTTATTCTTACGAAGTACGGTAGCTACTTCTGCCTGGCAGCAGGGTACCAGCACAATATAACGGGCCTTCTTTTTAAGGGCAAATAAGATCGCGTCATCAGTAGCGGTATTGCAGGCGTGCAGCGCGGTAACGATATCAACTGTAGCCGGGAGTGTATCCGCATTGATTGACTCGGCAACGGAAAGATTTAAAAAGGACATTCCTGAAAACTGAAGTCTTTTTGCAAGAGTTCGTGATTTTTCAACCAGTTCTTCGCGCGTTTCAATGCCGTAAACATGTGAATTGTCGTCCTGATATTTGAAAAACAGGTCATACAGAATAAACCCCAAGTATGATTTTCCTGCGCCATGATCAACCAGAGTTATGCCGGCATGATCCAACAGAACCTCTTTCAAGAGCGGTTCGATGAATTGAAACAAATGGTTGACCTGTTTCAATTTGCGTTTGCTGTCCTGATTCAACTTGCCGTCGCGGGTAAGGATGTGCAGCTCTTTCAGAAGCTCAATCGACTGTCCCGGTTTAATAGCGTGTTTTTCTGGCATCTCTTGATTATTCCTGGACAAAGTTTAGTTCAGATTAAACACTGGATCACAATCAGAGTTGGTATGATCAACTGATTTAATTGTCGAACACGAGTTTACGTTCAAAGTCCATTGAATGAGTCAGGCGTTGAGCATCCTTCAGTGTAATCCGATCCTGTCGGTAGAGTTGCAGAAGGTGCATATCGAGCGTTTGCATTTGGTATTGGGATGCGCCTTTTTCAATATGTTGTTCAATCTCATCAAGGCGACCTTCACGAATGCAAGCCTGTATGGTCGTAGTCGCCCGCATGATCTCTACAACCGGTAGTATACTTTCACCGGTTTTATCCTTAATCAGACGGATTGAAATTGTAGCAACCAATATATCAGCCAGGCGGTTTCGCATTATTTCCTGGGCATCGGGTGGGAAGTGCCCGATTATCCTGTTGATGGTGGAAACCGCCCCCTGGGTATGCAGGGTGGAAAGCACCAAATGTCCGGTTTCAGCGGCTTTGATGCAGGAATCGATAGTCTCTTTATCGCGCATTTCGCCGACCATAATGACATCAGGATCCATTCTGAGTGCAGCTTTCAGAGCCGAAGCGAAACTGTCGGTGTCAATGCCGATTTCGCGTTGAATTATGCAGCTTTTCTCCGAAGAGAATAGAAATTCTATTGGATCCTCGATAGTTATGATGTTGTAGCTGAAGTTCTCGTTGAGGTGTCTGATCATTGATGCTAGCGACGTTGATTTGCCGTTTCCGGTTGGGCCGGTCACTAGAATCAGACCGTTTGGAACCTGAGCGATTTCCCCCAAAACCTGCGGTAGATTCAGATCTTCAAAAGTCCCGATGATCGGTGGAATAACCCGCATAACGATCCCATAATGACCCTTCTGCCGAAAAATACTGACTCTGAATCGTCCGCCGGAGGGTAGAGAGTAGGATGCATCACACTCTTTAAGATCGTTGTTTATCTGGCGGCCATTGTGAGCTAGAACTGTTTCAGCTATAAACATGGTATCCGCTGGGGCCAGATTAGGCATTTTGGCGCGAACTAATTGTCCCCGACCTCTAAAGAAAGGTGGGTTATCCACCTCAAAGTGGAGATCAGAAACTTTCTTCTGGAATGCAATCTCCAGAATCTGGTGCAGAACATTTGCGTCCATCATATCCCCCTATACCAAGTAATTTATCGTGAAATGTATACTAACATCAGACCGGTTTTTCAATACTCTTACGATAAAGGGCATTGTCAAGTATCGATCCGGCGTGTTGAGCGAACGCCTCAATCAGATTGATCTGAGGCGGAGTAACCGGCTTGGCGCCAAAATCCGCATAAGTTACGGCAATCACTTTGCCGCGGCAGATCAGCGGGATTACCATCACTTTCGGACTTCGTGGCGCACCGATTTCTTTGTAGAGCATGTTTGTAAGAACAGTGTCGGACCGTTGACCGTAATAGAGACGTCCCTTTTCAACGACTTCTTGAAACACCGAATGTACCTCAAGCGGGATTCGGAACATTAGCGGGGCTGTCGGGCCATTTGATTTAGCAGCGGTCACACCGATTGATTTTTCTGCAATTATCTCGGTTTTTGCAACAACAAAGGTCATGACCCGCTCGAACTGGAGTGCCGCAAACTGGAGCATTACAAACGCAATTTCCGGCGGTTCGGAAACTGATTTCAGCTGATTGAGTGACACGATGAATTGGTGACCCATTTCTGGTTGCGGTGCAGGTAAAATAGTTTTCAGGAATGAACCTATTCCGGAAAGAAACGTAATCATATGAGGCACATATGAATCTTCATGGCAGCGTCCGCAGGGTCGGGGAATGATGGACCTCGTTCCTGCGACGAGGGCGTCCATGCTGATAGTCCGCCATGTATTGCAGCAGGCAGCAATCAAAATTGAAATTTGCGGGTAGGCGGAAATTTTTTGGCGCACAAGTGCCAGAGTCTGTACCCCATCATTATCGTGAGGAATGTCGATAAAAAGAACCGGATGCAGGTCTCTTCCAAGAGTCTGTTCGATAACTATATCCAGTCCGGTCTCTTCGTCTGCGGCAAAAACAAAAAGATTCTCGTGCTTGCAGATCGTGGTAATTGTATGAGAAAGCAGTTCGTCCTGGGTTAATAGGATAATTGCCGTAATCGGTGGTGCTGAATCGGAAGGCGGCAGGATTGAAATATTAGTCAGGAAGGATACCAGTTGCTCCTGCTGATCGATGGTCGTCTCCGGAAGAGCACGGGCGACTGCCTGCCGATGCTCATCAACCGGATTGTGGTCTTTCAGGCCAATAAAGACATCCGGAATTTTCCTGGTGATTGTATCTAGCTCATCAAGACCAAGCAGATCGGCTGTTATTTCGGTCGTCCCGGCATCGGTTATGTTAGCCGTTGTATCGTCGTTATTTTCCTCGGTAAAAAATATATTGCTCAGTGTCCCATCACGCATTTTCTCATCATAAATACGCAATGAATCCATCAGTATCCCTTGGGCGTTTAGCAAAATCTCCTGCTGTAATTTTTCCGGAAAATAGCGATATTCATCTGAAACATTTTCCTTGGATACATCTAGTGAAAATGTGCCGCTTGACCAGGTTAAAACCTCTACAATGGTCATCTCAATTAATGTTTCAAGTCCCTTAAAGGCGGTATCCTTGTCGATCATACCCTGTTCAATCAAGGTAGCAATCAGCGGCTTGCGGCTCTTTCCGGCCTCTTTTTGCTCTGCCAGTGCCTGATTAAGCTGATCCTGGGTAATGGCATTCATATCAAGCAGAACTTTGCCGATACGGACGCTGTTATTCAGATGATTTGCGCTGACAAAAAAACCATCGTGAAAAACAAGCTGGCTTTCGCCTTTTGGGCTTTTTAAATATAAGATGCCGGTTTTACTGGTCATATGTAAAAGTTGGATGACATCTACCAGCGGAAAATGTTCAAGGTCACCATTAAATGACATGCAGAGTCCTCCTATTTGAATCAGAAACGACGCCGGTACTATACAGCAATTTGTTTTTATTTTGTGCAGATTTTGTTTGTGTCTGTCGAGAGTATTGGTGACATACCACAAATGTTTTGCTACAAATGGGTGCGGATAATAACCTTATCAGGAGCCTTTGGAATATGAAGATATCCTGCCCTAAATGCAACGCCATTGGAACTATTCCAGATCACGAGATTCCGGAATCAGGGCGTTTTATCAACTGCCCCCGCTGTCATGAAGGTTTTACCGTTACCAAACCGCGTGCCGGAGCTGATGTTTATTTAGTTGATGTTTGTCCTTCCTGCGGGTTCAGCACCTTTGATGACGAAACATTCAGTGCCTGCCCTAAATGCGGAATTGTGGTCAAGATGTTTATTGAACGGCAGCGCGAAGAACAGCTTTTGAAGCGCAACCAGGAACTGCTTGGAAAGAAGCTAAGCAATGTGGATGCTGTTTCTGTACAGCAAGATACTGCTGCTGACGTCGTTGCAGATTTTGTCGACAACCTTCATCCTGTCAATCTGATTAGTTTGGGCGTTGCTACCGTTGCGATAATTTTCATTGGCCTCGGGTTGTGGGAAATTATCGGGTATGACAGCAACAAGATTCAGGCAAAGTTGATGGAGGAGCGTGACGGACAGATTTCTGCGCTATATATGTTCATGCATTATGGGTTGCTGTACTGGGGCAAGATTTTTTACGGACTGAGCGCGCTTGCCGTTTCAATTTTATTCCTGAAAAGACTAAAAATCGGGTTACGGGCAATGAGTGCCCTGTTATGGACTTCCATTGCTCTTGTGCCGCTGTTATATATAATTGGATTTATTTTTTGGGTATTGGCGCCGATAACTCACACCATCAGCGGTTATCTGATTGAAATACTGAATATCCTCTTCATGAGCGCTCTGGTTGGAGTGCCGCTGTATCTTCTGGAGCTTTATCTTCACGAGCGAAAAATAACATCGATTGTCAAACTCTGAGATGACTATGTATTCATCCATTATTTTTCTTCCCTGGTTTGCCGTTGCGTGTCTGACGATCGGATCATTCTGGCGCACCGGTCTGGCGATCGCTCTGGCTGCG
This sequence comes from Geobacter sp., assembly GCA_025360785.1. Classification (GTDB taxonomy): domain Bacteria; phylum Desulfobacterota; class Desulfuromonadia; order Geobacterales; family Pseudopelobacteraceae; genus JACRCG01. The sequence continues at coordinate 5,427 of JANYBN010000122.1, read as the reverse complement.
CAGCTATTCTATCTGTTAAGCCGCGGTCTTGCATTGGGCCGTCTTACATTGCTGGGCCCCCATGATACCTTGCTCTTTTTCGGTATGTCTGTAGCGCTTATGGGGTTACTGACATCATATTCTCCGGTCATGCGCGGCAAGCGCTGGTTTACCGTTACTATTGGGGTTTCGGCTGGTGTATTCACTGCCGTTGCACTACTGTTCAAGCCGCTCAATATGCCACTTCCGCAGATACTTGACACCCTATGGTTCGAGTTGCACGTAGTAGTGGCGTTTTTTGGATATGCGCTTTTTGTCATCGGTGGAATTGCAAGTGCCGTTTATCTCTTTACCGGCGTCCGCGGATTTCTGGACGTATTATATAAAACTGCTCTGGTGGGATGGACATTTTTTTCTGTTTCAATGATATCGGGCGGAATCTGGGGTTATTACGCCTGGGGGACCTACTGGCTCTGGACGCCTAAAGAACTATGGACCTCCATTCTCTGGCTGTTTTATGCTTTGGTGTTGCACGTCAGGTTGAAAGGGACCCGTTGGGACACCCTTTTTGCCTGGCTGGGAATTGCCGGTGTGTTCGTAATGCTGTTTACCTATTTGGGGGTAAGTTTGCTTATGAAGAGTTCGCATAGTTTTTGAAACAGCCGGTTTAAGCCGATTGAACCGCTTCCAGGTTTACAGATTTGCATCCTCGTCTCCATCTATGCTACACACATACCCCATGAAAAAACTCAATCCACCACAACAACAAGCGGTCAACACGGTCGAAGGCGCACTGCTGATTCTGGCCGGAGCCGGTTCCGGTAAGACCCAGGTGATTACCACCCGCATAGTCCATTTTTTGAAAGATTTGCGTGTCCCGGCAGAAAACATTCTGGCGGTTACCTTTACCAACAAGGCTGCCCGCGAGATGAACGAGCGAGTGCTAGGCATGGTGGGAGCACTGGCCAAAGGTATCGTTATTTCAACCTTCCATTCACTCGGCGTCCGCATCTTGAGGCGTGATATCCGGTCACTCGGCTTCAAACTTAATTTCTCGATTTATTCCACCTCCGATCAGGCCGGGGTCATACGCCAGGCCGTTCGTGAGCGTGACATCGACCCAAAGAAGATCGATCCCGACCGGATTCTCTGGAAAATATCCGGCTTAAAAAACCGCCTGATCGGGCCGAAAGAATTTACGCCGGACAGAAATGATCCACTGGAGATCGCGGTTGCCGCCGTGTACCCGCGCTATCAGGAACTGCTGAAGGGTTTTAACGCCATCGACTTTGATGATATCATCATGCTTTCCGTACGTCTGCTGCAGACTACCCCCGCCATCCTCGGACACTGGCAGGAGCGCTTTCGCTACATTATGGTTGACGAATACCAGGATACCAATGCCTCGCAATATTTGCTGATTTCCTTGCTTGCTCAAAAACATGGCAACATCTGCGTCGTTGGCGATGACGACCAGTCCATCTACGGCTGGCGCGGCGCCGAAGTGCAGAATATTCTCAACTTCGCTCAGGATCATCCCGGTTGCGTGACCATCAAGCTTGAACAAAATTACCGCTCCACCGGAGCTATTCTTGATGCCGCCAACAGTGTCATCAAAAACAACCCGGTGCGGACAGACAAGGCACTCTGGACATCCGGCGGCAAAGGGCGTGAAATAGATCTTATCGTGGCGGGTAGCGAGGAGGATGAGGCGTCGAAAGTGGTGGAACAGATTATGTTGGAGCAGTATCGTGAAAAGTTGCGCTGGGCGGATCTGGCAATACTGTATCGGTCTAACGCTCAGAGCCGGGCCTTCGAAGAAAAACTCCGTTTGGAACGCATTCCCTATATCGTGATTGGCGGGCAGCAATTCTACGAGCGCAAAGAGGTCAAGGATGCCATCGCCTATCTCAAAGTGATCGACAACCCCAGTGATGAAGCATCGTTACTGCGTATCATCAACTTTCCACGTCGGGGAATCGGCGACACGACGCTGATAAAACTGAACCAGTGGTCGATGAATCATGACGTGCCGCTGTTTGAAACTCTTGGGCGGGCGGGTGAAATTGAAGAACTTTCCCCGACGTGCCGGAAAACGGTGATGGGTTTTCACGCCATGATGAAAGAAGTGATAAGCGGCTTCACCTCGCACAACATGGGAGCGCAGGTCAACGTTCTCTTCAACCGTCTGCGGATCGAGGATGAGCTGTATCGCACCCTGAATGATGCTCCACAAGCCCGCAAGCGGATTGAGAACATCGAGCAGGTCGTCAACTCGCTGGCAGCCTATGAGGCACAGAATCTACGGGCCACGCTGTCGGCATTCCTTGAGAGGATTTCGTTGATGGATGAAGACAAGCCAACCGAGGATGGCAAAGAGCATGGTAGCAATTCAGTCACGTTGATGTCGCTGCATTCAAGCAAAGGGCTCGAATTCAGCCACGTCTGGCTGGTCGGGGTTGAAGAGAATCTTTTGCCGCACAAGCGCTCGATCGAAGAAGACCCGACCGTAGCTGAAGAGCGCCGTCTCTGTTACGTCGGCATCACGCGGGCCAGAAAATACCTGACCATCTCGCGCTGTATGACCCGCCGCAAGTACGGCGCGGTAGAAGGGCAGAAACCAAGCCGCTTCCTGGCCGAGATTCCGGAGCATCTGCTGAATGGAGCGGCGTTAGCTGATGGTGATCCGGCAGCGCCGATAGATCTGGCGGAGGATTTTTTTGCGCGAATGCTCGGTGAGTAGTTCTGGTGTCGAGAACTACTATATTTCCTCGATTTGTCAATTAAGCATCAAGCCGATTGCATGAAGCAGCAGTCCGATAATTCCGCCAACCAATGTCCCATTCATACGTATAAACTGTAAATCGGAACCGATACTCAGCTCTATTTCTGTTACATATTCATCATTTTCCCATTTTTGTACAGTTTCTGAAATATGCTTTGCTATTGCAGTCCGCAGGGTATCTCCATAGTTTGTTACCAGCATTTCAAGGTGTTCATTTAACGACTCTTTTAATTCCCGGTTTTTTGACAAAGTACTTCCAAAACCTTTAATGGCCTCTGCTATCTTTCCCTGAATTTTTGAATGCGGCTGTTTCAGATCATTGCACAACCAGATTTTAAGGTCACCTCCGAGATTCTTCACGTAATCGGATAAGAATGTGTTGTGTACAGCTGCCAGTTTTATTGTCTCTATTTGAGATCGTAACGCATGGTCTGACTCCAATCTGACAATAAAACCGGTCACAGCATTGTCAAATGTCTGCCTGAGCTCATGATCCGGGTCGGCATTAACATCCTGAATATATTCGTTGACCCTTCTAACAATCTTTTCTCCGGCCCCTTTTGAAAACTGATCTCTGTTAGGAAGAAACTGACTTAGGAGCGGATACTCTTTTGTAAGCATATTATCTATGGAATTTGAAAGTTTAGCTTGCGCTTCCGGCGTTGAGAGCCACGCAGCAAACCGACTCAGGATTTCATCAAGGACCATTTGATGCCGATTGTTATTTCTGAGTGTATCTAGAAGTACCCCTGCTGAAGAAGAGAGATCAAAGTTTTCAATACGGTTGCATATTGCAGCCTGCAGTATTTTTTGAACACGGTCGTCATCTATAAAGTCCAGGGATTCAGAAATTACGCGGGTCAATCCTTTCGCCAATCCATCAGCATTTTTACCGGACATTAAATAGGCGGTAAGATGCTCTGCCGGATTGTGCTCTCTCAATTTGCCTATCAAAGTTTCGGGAGCAAGAAACTTATCCCGGATAAAATCGGCAAGATTCCCGGCAATTGCATCCTTCTTGTTTTTAATTATGGCCGTATGTGGTATCGGGACACCCAAAGGATGCCTGAAAAGTGCAACTACTGCAAACCAGTCTGCAAGGGCGCCAACCATAGCAGCTTCTGAAAAAGCGGCAATCCATTCCCATGCACCGATCCCTCTTTGGGTACGTGCAATCACAAATAGTACCGCCGCTCCGATCATTAATCCGGTTGCAATGGTTTTGTTTCTAATCAGTAATCGTTTTCTGTTATCCACTCAGAGCTCCTTGTTTTTATCTGAGCAAGGTTTTAGCCTATTTTAAGTAAGTTATAAACGTATTTATATTTTTTTGAGATTATGAACACATTTACGTTCATAATTGCGCCAGTTCTGGAAAACCGGCATTATCGCAAAGGAGCTGGATTAGAAGTTAATGGTCAAGTTTCACTGCATGATAAGGAAACAGATGTTCAATAAGTCAGTGGGTTACGTACCGAGAGAACAAATATGACTTCTGCATTATTGAGATGATAAATGAACTGCAAATATGCCAGCCAAGCATAAAAATCCACCACGTTCTGAATTGGCTGAATACCTTTAAAGGCTTTACTTGAGTTCACTGTTGCGATATATTTCAGAGGATTTATACCCTTTTAAATGAGATGGATTGTGACGAATGAGCTTAGTAGGTAACTTGGAAGAACTTGGACTTGGCGAGATTTTACAGATCGTCAGCCTCAGTAGAAAAACCGGCATTCTTTCCCTTAGCAGCAAGGGAAGGGATGGCTCGGTTTTTTTTCGTCATGGTCAAGTAGTTCGTGCCGCTTCAAGCACATATCAGCAGAGCTTGGGGGAAGTGCTGATTCAAAAAGGGGTCATTGATCTGACGGTGCTGCGCAAGTCCCTTGCATTTCAGCAGGAGAACGGTTTTAGAGAACGTTTGGGAGTGATTCTTGTTAAAAACTTTGGTGTTTCACAAGAGATAATTGAGGAAGTAGTACGAGAACAGATCGAAAATGTCGTTTTCTCTCTGTTTTGCTGGGCAGAGGGTACTTTCAAGTTTGAAGTTCAGAGCTCAATTGAGACGATTGATGGCACCAAGATGGATCCACTGCAGTTCATGCTGGATCAGGGTCTTAATCCACAATTCCTCGCCATGGAAGGAACCAGAATTCTCGATGAAAAACGTCATGCGGCTGAAATGGGGTACACCGATGAATATTCGTCAACCGATGATGAGGATTTTGATTTTGATCTGGTGGATGGCTCTAATACACCATCATTGCCTCAGTACGTAGTTCAGCAGCCGGTTATTATCGTTGTTGATGATGATGGCCCGACACTGCGTGCCATTGCTGAGGGTATTACTGAAAAAGGTTTTGTTGTACATGCCATGACACGCAGTGAAGACACATTGATCAAGGTAGACTCCATTCACAGAGGTGGTGAACGCCCTGCCGTACTTATTGATCTGATTATGCCGAAAATGGACGGTTCAGGAGTACTGGGTGGAATTGAACTTCTCAAACTCCTGCATAATAATTTTAAAGATCTCCATTTAATGGTTATGACGGACTATCATCACGCGGAGGCCGAGAATAAAATTCATGACCTTGGGTATCCTTTTCTCATTAAGCCTCGACGGTTTGAGATCAACACTCCAGCCATTATGGACAATTTTC
>JANYBN010000068.1 GCA_025360785.1 Geobacter sp. | reverse complement strand
ATCAAACACAGCAACCTTCTTGTCATGAGCGATACATCTTTATTGCAGAACTCATCACTGGAAACACTGATGCAGCAGAACAGTCCGGCAGCCATGGGCGAGATGATCGGCAGCATCGCCCACCAGTGGCGCCAGCCGCTCAATAATGTTGCCCTGATCATTCAAGGCATACAGTTGCAATATGACTTCGGCAGACTCACCAGTGAGGAACTGCATAACGATATACACGAGGTGATGGAAGTCCTGTTGCAAATGTCCCGTACCATCGATGACTTCCATGACTTTTCAAGGAGGATTAAAAAAATATAGATGTAACAAAAAGTACTATCGACAAAAATATTAACACTCTTGAAATATGAGGGTATTTAATCAGTTACGTGCATATACCCATCCGGTTTTCATTCATCTGTTTTGCAAATCACTTGATAATTATCTTGCTGGTAATCATAACTACTCGATATCACGATGTAAATGTCAGTTTGTGTTTGGCATGAGATATGAAATGGATTGTTAAGGCTGATGATTTACTGATCGAAACGGAGACACGGAGGCGCATATGAGCGTTCGTATGGTGGGCACAGTGGCTCATTTGGAGGGAGACTGGACCATTACCGGAGTGGAAGAAAATATTAATTCGATGGTTCAATACCTTAACCAAATGGAATCTGATGGAAAGAGCAGTTTCTGGATAAATTGCGGACAGATTGAAGAGACGGATACAAGTGGTTTGCAGCTTCTTAATGTCTGGGTGGAATGTGCCAAACTGCGAGGCATTGAACCTAAGCTGGTGAATGTGACAGACGGTATGTTGAGGGCTATTAACGAGTATGGTTTCAGTCATCTTTTTTCAGATACCTACCTTGAAGCGCCATGTTAGGCATCAGGCCATTTAATCCTTAGGGACGCATTCTTGCGATCGCTCTTGCCGGTATTGCCACAGGAGAAATACCGATATGATTCACGATATTTCCGGAGATAATGACCACAGCCAAACACGCTTTCGCCTGCAGTCAGAGAAAGCTTATGCTCTCTCCAGGGTGATTGATGCTCATCAGGTTAACTTGCGAGCTATCAGCGCTGCTGTGGAGAATCTGCTCAAATATACCGGATTTGAGAAACGCGCCCGACAAAACTGCTTCGACTATCGACTGGAACGGAATGATGTGTACCTGCCGGACCTGCCTGCCGCCTTCGATGGATATACTATCTTGCATCTTTCTGACCTGCATGCTGACGGACTTGTGGATGAAGGGGATGGCATCATGCGTATTGTCGAAACTTTGCCATGCGATCTTGCGGTATTGACCGGAGACTTCAGCTTTGATGGAGCTGGTGATCACTACGAACTCAGCCTTGATGCGCTCGCGCCGATCGTTAGAACCATCTCTGCTCATGATGGAATATTCGGTATTCTCGGGAATCACGACCTGCTGGAAATGTTGCCGGCATTGGAGCGGATGGGGGTGCAGATGCTTTTGAATGACGCAGCTCGACTGCGACGTGGTACTGCGGAAATCGTACTGGCCGGAGTTGATGATCCGCACTATTATAAATGCCACGACCTGCAGAAGGCGCTTTATATGGTTGATTCTGATCAATTTGTGATTCTGTTGTCACATTCACCTGAAATAGCACTGGAAGCAGCTAGTTGTGGTGTTGATTTTTACCTGTGTGGACACACCCATGGTGGTCAGATCTGCCTCCCTGGAGGAATACCGGTATTTGCCAATACTTCCTGCCTTCGCAGCTATCTGTCCGGAAGTTGGAACTGCGGCGCCATGCAAGGGTATACCAGCAGGGGAACCGGTTTTTCGCTCGCGGCTGCCCGTTTGTTTTGCCCGCCGGAAATCACACTTCATACGCTGCACAGCGGAAGTATGCCGTGTGAAATATATGCAACTACCGAAGAAAAAAGCCGCAGATGGTTCAACATTACTGGACATGCTGTATATGCATAAAATATTCGCTGGCAGATGTAATAAATCGAGACAATGGTAAATAAAGTGATATGTGGTAAATGCGCTGTAATATCATTATGTTATCCGACATTATGTCTGGATTTATATATCGCCTGTTTTTAATCACTAACCTGGTATAGCGAGGATATGTTTTTAACTAGCCGATATTGAAAGATAAATTTAGACATTAATTGGCATGGAATATGAGAAGGGACATGTGGTTTGCAATTATTTAAAAAGGAGAGTACGAAATGGCACAAATAAAGCTTGATGAAATCGATGAAATTGCCAGGCAAATGAGAAGAGAGTTCCGCTTGAAAAACGACAAAAGTAAGAAAAATACCAGACAGTGGCAGCAGGATTATCATGACCACAAAGAGGAATGTGATGATGAGCGAACTAATTACTACAGATTTTAAGGGTGAATCATTTCTTTGACCATTATCTGGTTTACCTGTCGGGGCGTGTCCGGCCGATAAGTATGACGGAAGCAGATTACCAACAATATGCTGCACACAAGGGAGAAAGCAAATGGCATCAGGAACGATTAAATGGTTCAACGACAGTAAGGGATTTGGATTCATTGAGCAAGAAGATGGCAGTGCTGATGTGTTTGTGCACTTTTCAGCGATTGTTGGTGACGGTTTCAAGTCACTTGCCGAGGGGGACAAGGTAACGTTCAATGTTGTCAAGGGGCCGAAAGGGCTTCAGGCGGAAGACGTCAGGAAAATTTAGCAGTTAACGTGCTTATGTGTAGAAAAGCCCCGGAATGTTTTCGGGGCTTTTCTTGCTTGATTATTGCGGGAATAGGGCTGGACAGAGATGAGTCTGAATATAACGGAAAAACCCATCCACCACTAAATAAAAAGGCTAGCCGGTTATACGACTAGCCTTTTCAGTATAAAAAGCTTTGACAATAGAAATGGGTAGTATTATGAATTGCAACATCGAACAGTTTTAGGACGTTGTAGCCAAGTTCAAAAGGAGAGTAACCATGAAGAGAGTGATGTCAAGTTTTGTTCTTGTTCTCGCAGTCGCCGGAATTTCAGCCGCCGCCATAAATGTTGACGTAAACACACCCAATGCCAGTGTTCGTGTCGGCACCCCCAGACCAGCGCCACAGGTGACTGTCGTCGAGCGGGAAAGGGTTATTGTACGGGAGGAACGGCATGAGGGAAGAAAAGATAATGGAAAGCATAAAGGTCATTATAAAGAAAAAAAACATAAAAAAGATCGGCATGACGAGAGGTCTGAACATCGCAGATAGCAGGCGGCAGGAGTTGTGTCCTGTTATGTCCTGACTTCAATAACGTGAAATGTTAAAACGGGTTAGCTCTGTGTTGGGCTAGCCCGTTTAAGTTATAGCGGGGGAGTCTGATTCCTGAATGAATTGGCTTTTATAAAATAATCTATTGTATTTGTTACAATTTATGATTGACACGTATACATCTCGGGTTCACAATCTTTCCCCCGCTGTAAATGTTGCAGCTGACTCACTTTAGAGCTATTCCAAGGAGTTAGGTATGTATTCCGCTCTGCAGGGTGTGCTTGACCCTGCTATCGTGGCGCTGGTTGCCTCACTTGTTATCGGCTGTGCCGGAATCCCCGGCCTGTTCCTGAGAAAACCGGGTCCCGGTCAGATTCTGGCAGCGGTTGCCAATATTCTTGCTGCAATGGCTGGCATACCGGCCTCGCTGCAGCTGCTCTTCAATAAAACTACTACCACGTATCTGCTGCAGTGGAACCTGCCGTTCGGTCCCTGTGAGCTTGTCATTGATCCCCTTTCCGCTTTCTTTCTCCTCCCCGTGTTTCTGGTCTCCGCAGCCGGTTCTCTCTTTGCGGTCGGGTACTGGCCTGCTGCCGAACATCGTGATACCGAACGCGGATTGACCTTCTTTTATGGCTTGCTGGCCTCATCTATGGCGATTCTGCTCATGGCACGCAACGGGGTGTTTTTTATCATGGTATGGGAGATCATGGCGCTTTCCGCTTACTTCCTGCTGGTGACAGAGCATGAACGGGAAGAGGTCCGGCGTGCCGGAATAGTTTATCTGATCGCCACCCATACCGGCACCGCGGCTCTGTTTGTCTATTTTTCGCTGCTGGCGGCTCAAACCGGTTCGTTTATGCTTCCGGCTTCAGGGTCACTGTCGGCTCTGTCTCCATTAGCTTCGCTAATAGCGCTGGCGGCATTTATCGGTTTTGGCGCTAAGGCCGGCATCATGCCGCTCCATGTCTGGCTTCCTTCGGCTCATGCCAATGCACCCAGTCACGTCTCGGCGGTGATGTCGGGTGTCATGCTGAAGATGGGGCTGTACGGCATCTTTCGCACGCTGACCTTTTTTTATGACCCGCCGCTACTCTGGGGGGGCGTACTGACAGTAGCCGGAATACTTTCGGCCCTGCTGGGGATCGCTTTCGCTGTGGCACAGCGTGACCTGAAACGTCTGCTTGCCTGCAGCAGCATCGAGAACATCGGTATCATAACTACCGGCCTCGGAGTCGCCCTGTTGGGAGTGTCAAGTCACAATAACGTGCTGATGTATCTCGGCATGGCGGGGGCGCTGCTCCACATTCTTAATCACAGCTTCTTCAAACCATTGCTGTTCCTTGGTTCCGGGGCCATTATTCATGCCGCCGGCACGCGTGAGATGAACCTGATGGGCGGACTCGGTAAAGGTATGCCGCGTACGGCACTCCTGTTTTTGGTCGGATCGGTCGCGATCTGCGGTATTCCCCCTTCGAACGGATTTGTCAGCGAATTTCTATTGTATCTCGGTTTCTTTTCGCAGCTGAAGGCAAACAGTCTGGTCTATCTGGTGTGTCTGGCCCCCGTGCTGGCACTCGTTGGCGGCTTGGCGGTGATAGCGTTTTCCAAGCTGTACAGCTCGGTTTTCCTCGGCACTCCCCGCAGTCCCGGTGCGGCTCATCCGCATGAAGCGGGGGTGGCGATGCTGGCGCCGATGGCCTTTTTTGCCCTGCTCTGCCTGCTGGTAGGGGTGGCCCCGCAACTGGCGCTCCGTCTGGTTTCTCCAGCCGTAGCATCATTCTATCCACAGTCGGCATCTTCGTTACTTTCAAGTGAGTATGGCGATATTCTTGGCCGTCTCTCGCTGTTGGGAGTTCTGCTGCTAACAACTGCCGTTGTGGTTACGCTGTTCTGGAGGTGGCGTCTTGGGAAAGGTACTGTGTCTTCCGCTTCGACCTGGGGATGCGGTTATCAACGCGGCACATCGCGTATTCAGTATGGCGCGACATCGTTTTCCGAGCTTGCTGTTTCGGTCTTCAATGGTATTATGCGTCAGCGCATCGTGCGTCCGACTTTGACCGGACTTTTCCCGCCGGTCGAACGCTGCAGTGACGTTCCGACCGAAACACTTCTGGAGCGGATCTTTGCGCCGTTTTTTGCCCTTGCCGGGATATTGTTCGGCTTTTTGCATCGCCTGCAGCATGGCTTGATGCATATATATATGCTCTATATTTTTGCCACCCTGTTTATTTTGATGCTTTGGGCACACTGATGAATGGTTGGGAGCTACCATGATGAACAGTACCATCACTAACTGCACGATTCATATTCTTCTGGCGCTAGTTATGCCGCCGCTGCTTCTCGGGATAATCGGCAAAACGAAAGCAAAGTTTGCCGGGAGGGTCGGTGCGCCTTTTTTGCAGCCTTATCATGACATCATCCGTCTGCTGCAGAAGGGGTCCGTTTTCAGCACGACCACCAGTTGGGTATTTCGCGCCGGACCGATTGTCGCCCTGGCAACTACTGCGGTCGCTGCACTGCTGGTCCCGTTTGGCGCGCACCACTCTCCAATCTCTTTTAATGGCGACATGATCCTGTACGCCTATCTGTTTGCGCTCGGGCGTTTCTTTACGATGGCCGCCGCCTTGGATACCGGTTCAAGTTTTGAAGGAATGGGATCAGCCCGCGAGGCGACCTTCTCCTGTCTGGCCGAACCGACCCTCTTTTTTGCCTTGATTACCCTGTCGCGTCTGTCCGGCTCGTATTCCCTTTCCGGGATGCTGGTCAACATCAATCTCTCCGTCTGGATTCACACCAGCGCCGCGCTGCTGCTGCTGGTCGGGGGTATGTTCATCGTGTTGCTGGCCGAGAACTGCCGCATCCCGTTCGATGACCCGAATACCCACCTCGAACTGACCATGATCCATGAAGTAATGGTGCTAGACCACAGCGGTCCGGCCCTCGGGATAATTCAATATGCCGCAGCATTAAAGCTGTTTGTGCTGGGTGCTTTTTTTGTCCATCTGGCCCTGCCGTATTCGACCGGCAACCCGTTGCTTGACTGGGGGCTTTTCATCATCTCCATGCTGGAACTGGCCGTTGTTATCGGAGTGGTTGAATCGGTCATGGCTCGACTGCGTCTGATCCGTATTCCACAGCTGCTGGTTGCCGCCACCATTCTGGCGGCTTTCTCTACCCTGCTTGTCATCAGGTGATTAGAATGATTACTCTGGCCGATCAATTACTTGTACTGGTGCTGTTGATCAATTTTATCTCGCTCGGTACCAGTCGTCTGATATTTTCCATTCGTTCGGTGGCGGTTCAGGGTGTCATCCTCGGGATTCTGCCCGGTCTGATACATCCGTTTTCCTGGCATCTGGTTGCAATCACGATCGTAATAATTGCGGTGAAGGGCTTTGTTATACCCCAATTGCTCGGCCGCGCCGTCCGTTCCGCCGAGATCAAGCGCGAGGTTGAACCCTTTCTGGGGTTTGTCCCTACGCTGCTGCTCGGTGCGGTCTTTACGGCACTTTCGTTCGGATTTGCCGGTCGCCTGCCGATGCTGCCGGAACACCAGAATTACATGTTCGTCCCGGCATCCATCGCCACCCTGATGACCGGCTTTCTGATACTGACGACCCGACGTAAAGCGATCTCTCAGGTAATCGGCTATCTTGTCCTTGAGAACGGCATTTTTATCTTCGGCCTGCTGCTGGCGGAGGCGATGCCGATCATGGTTGAAGCGGGGGCGCTGCTCGATCTGTTGGTAGGCATCTTCGTAATGGGGATTGTCATCAATCAGATCAGCCGTGAGTTCTCTTCGCTGGATACCTCACTTCTGACCTCCCTGAAAGAGGAGTAGTCCAATGTTTGCTGCCCTGATCATCCTCCCGCTCATCGGTGCCTTCGTAACCTGGCTGATTCCGTATGATCGGTTGCGTCCCAAGGTTTTATCGCTTTTTGCATTTGCGCATCTGGCCATTACCATCCATATGCTCACCTTCACTCCTCCCGAATCTGCCGGCGGCTGGTTTCATCTGGATGCGCTCGGGAAAATTGTCCTTTTAAGTACCAGCATTCTCTTTCTGACCTGTGCCATCTACTCGATAGGCTATCTATTCTACCGTCGTGAACGTTCCAATCGTGTGATTTGCATCGGTCTGCTGGTCTGCCTGTCAGCTGCCTCACTGGTAACCATTACTCACCATCTGGGACTGATGTGGGTGGCGCTTGAAACCACGACCATATCGATGGCTCCGCTGATCTATTTCAACCGCAATGCCCGCTCAATCGAAGCAACCTGGAAATACCTGCTGATCTGCTCGGTCGGGGTCGCACTGGCTCTGATCGGCCTTTATTTTCTTGCATACGCGACAATTGTCGCCAAGGTAGAACCGTCATTGCTGCTTGACGATCTAATCCGCGATGCGGGTAAACTCTCCTCCGGCTGGGTGCATGCGGCTTTCGTCTTTCTGCTGGTAGGTTTCGGCACAAAGATGGGATTGGCGCCGCTTCACACCTGGAAACCGGATGCCTATGGCGAGGCTCCAGGTCTGGTTGGCGCCCTGTTGTCGGGCGGACTGGTCAATCTGGCCTTTCTGGCTCTGCTGCGCGTTTACCAGTTGGCACTGGCCACCAAGGAAATTGCCTTTTTTCAGAATGCTCTGATTGTCATGGGGCTCTTCTCGATGGTTATTGCCGCGATATTTATGGCCAGACAGGCCGATTTCAAGCGGATGCTTGCCTATTCGAGTGTAGAGCATGTCGGCATTATGGCGGTAGCGCTAGGGTTAGGCGGCAAGGCCGTTTTTGGCGCGCTGTTCCACATCCTTGCCAACGGTCTGACCAAGGGGGTGTTGTTCCTCTCTTCCGGCAATATTCACCGCTCGTACAACAGCAAGAGCACCGATCATGTGCGGGGCGCCCTGAGGCGGCTGCCCTGGTCGGGCGGACTCTTTCTGGCCGGGTTCATCGCTATCACCGGATCACCACCTTTTGCACCGTTTATCAGCGAATTCACCATCATCAGCAGCGCGTTCATCCAGGGGCGCATGCTGATTGGTGCGATCTTTCTGATTTCGCTGACGATTATCTTTATCGGCATGGCGTTGACGGTTTTGCCGATGGTTATGGGTGAGGTTCCCGCCGACAGCGAAACTACGTCATACAGGGACTCAATCGGGACAGTCGGCCCGCCATTGGTTCTGCTGTTAATGGTGTTTGTGCTCGGAATATGGATACCGGCTCCTCTGATGGCCCTGCTCAGCGACGCAGCGGCGCTTCTGGAGGTGCATCCATGAACTTTACGATGAAGACCTTCTACAACGGCACCTCGTTCAACCGGAGTGATATACCGATGCCGGATAACGACACCTTCTTTCAGGGTGTCCTTGATGCGGTTACCGCCGGCTGGCGGGTCTGCTCCTATTTCGGAGTCCCGAATGCCGGTGGCGCGACACTGTACTGCATCCTGTCCGCACGGGCCGGTAGCGGCACCCTTGGTATTGTTGCCACTTCAGTCGGTCGTTCCTTCCCGTCACTGGCAATCGCCTGCCCACAGATGCACCTGTTTGAACGGGAGATTGCCGAGCAGTGCCTGGTACGTCCGGAAGGGCACCCCTGGTTCAAGCCGGTCCGTTTTCAAAAGCCGCTTTGCGAAGGAGAGGGGTTTTGGAACGGAAGTGATGGCGGCGGTCTGCTGCCTGGCGTGATGGATTTTTATCGCGTCGAGGGGGATGAGGTACATGAAGTTGCGGTTGGCCCGGTACATGCCGGTATCATCGAACCGGGGCATTTCCGCTTTCAGTGTCACGGCGAAGAGGTCTTCCATCTGGAAATTGCTCTCGGGTTTCAGCATCGCGGCATTGAACGGGCGCTGATCGGCGGCCCGACGCCACGAACCATGCATCAGATGGAAACAATTGCCGGTGATACCACGGTCGGCCACGGACAGGCCTACTGTATGAACATGGAATCGCTTGGCGGCATATTCGCTTCGCCCCGGGCCGAAACGGTGCGCGGTATCGCCCTGGAGTTGGAGAGACTGGCCAATCATGCCGGGGATCTCGGTGCGATTGCCGGGGATGTCGGTTACCTGCCGACCGCCTCGTTCTGCGGCCGGATCAGGGGTGATTTTCTCAATATGACCGCCATGCTCTGCGGCAGCCGTTTCAGCCGCGGTCTGCTCAGGCCCGGCGGGATCGGCTATGACTGTGACGCAGCGCTTGCCGCCGAGCTGTACACGCGGCTTCAATCCGCGCGGGAGGATCTTGCCGGAGCGGTCGATCTGCTCTGGAACAGCCCTTCGGTCATGGCGCGCCTCGAAGATATCGGTATAGTCACTGAAACAGATGCCCGCGAGATTGGCCTGGTCGGCCCGGCTGCGAGGGCGTGCGGTCTGAACCGTGATGTGCGGCGCGATCATCCGTTCGGAATATTCCGGATGAGTCAGATACCGGTAATCACCGCCACCACCTGCGACGTTGCCGCCCGTACTCTGCTCCGATGGCTGGAGGCCGAGCGGTCGATGGATTTCATAGATGAGCAGGTGCGTCATCTGCCGCGCGGCACGTATCGCAACCAGATGAAGGAAATCGCACCGGAACGTTGTGCCGTGGCGTTAACCGAGGGGTGGCGCGGCGAGATCTGTCATGTCGCGCTGACCGACTCTCAGGGGCGTTTTGAACGCTACAAGATCGTCGATCCGTCGTTTCACAACTGGAACGGCCTGGGGCTTGCCCTGCGTAATCAGCAGATTTCCGACTTTCCGCTCTGTAACAAGAGTTTCAACCTGTCGTACTGTGGGTTTGATCTGTAGGCTGGTTGCTTTCTGACAGATTATTTAGCCGATAAAATGCATATATCCTTTAATAACGTACTTGTTTATTAAAGACTAGTGCCCTATACTTTAATAAAGTTTCGGATACGTAAAGGGTAACTGATGAAGAAAACCGACTTGAGTGCCGCCCGGCAAAAATTGCTCGTCCCGGTTCAGGAGCATCCCGGCGCGTACGCACTCATTCCACCTCCAACACCCCGATTTATTCCGCTGAAAGGGATACATGGTGAAGTGGCCCGTGCTCATGAAGCATTGGGCGCATTACAAACTTCGGCGGCGCGGCTCCCGAATTCCAACCTGATAACAAGAACTTTCGACCGTCGCGAAGCTGTGCGCAGCAGCCAGATCGAAGGGACCAATTCCGGCGTGAACGACCTGTTCATGTATGAAGCTACCGGCAGCGACCACGGGTTGCCCCCTGATGTGCTGGAAACGTTGAATTATGTCAAGGCGCTCGAATATGGGCTTTTACAGGTGCGTAATGGCGGCGTCACTGCATTAACCTGCGGATTGATAAAAGAGTTGCACGCGCTACTTATGGGTGGTGTGGACAGCTTTAAGGGGCCGGTCGGAGAATTCAGGGTAAAACAGAACTGGATCGGTGGTTTTAAAATCTATCAGGCCCGTTTTGTGCCGCCACCGGCTGAGAACGTAGCGGAGTGCATGGATGATCTTGAAACGCTGCTGCAGTATTCACCGGGTGAAGAAGAGCCGTTTGAAGTGCCGATTGTCATTCGCATGGCAATTGTTCATGCGCAGTTTGAAACGATTCACCCGTTTATCGATGGCAACGGTCGCGTCGGCCGTATCCTGTTGCCGCTGATGCTGGCAGCGGAAGGGTATCCGCCTGTCTACCTGGCGGGTTTCCTCAAGGAGAACCAGCGCACGTATTATGATACGCTTGCAGAAGTACAGCTACAGGGCAACTGGAGTGAGTGGGTCTGTTTCCTTGCTGGCGGTGTTGAAACTGCCGCGCAGGAATCGATGAGAACGGCGCGGGAGCTTGAAGCTATACTGGATAGATGGAAGCAGGAAATTGCCGGATTGAAGCTGCGCTCCGATTCGGCGGTATTCCGTATCCCGGAACTGCTGATCGGCAATCCGGTGCTGACGGCGCGGCAGGCAAAAGATGCGCTCGGCATCTCTTTTCCCGCCGCCAGTGCGGCTTTGGTGCTGCTGGAAGAAAGAGGGATTCTGGCTCAGCCGCTTAAACAGCAGCGAAACAGGACATTTGTAGCGAAAGAAGTAATCGAACTGCTGGATCGGCCATGACCAATCAGCAAACTCCGACTTTCCGCTATGTAACAAGAGTTTAAATCTGTCGTATTGTGGGTTTGATTTGTAATAGGAACCATACAGTTAGAGCCAAAAGCAGGCCAATGTTGATGACTTGTTTTACTAAATTATATTCATGTTCACAGTCTAAATATTCCGTTTGGGTAGTTGACCGGTTCATGCGCGCGCGGGGCCGGTCAATAACGAGTTGAGCGAACAAAAAATAACCAAGATTGCACCACCGGAGGAGACACAATTTGAGCTTACGGGACGCGCTACGACATTTTGCCCCTTCACTGATTGAGTTCCTTGACCTGAAACCCAGAGAATGGCGGAAAGCTGAAAATAAGTTGGCAGAACGAAATGCAATTTTACAAAACCAATTCGAAAACAGCGGCGGTTCTGTAGCAGCAAAAACAACAATTTACGATCTCATGGTAGAGGCATACTTAGGAAATATCATTGCCGTAAGATTTCTTTCATACATTGATTCCATTGTATCCAGACTTATCCAATTGATCCCAGAGCAGCTCCAACCTTCTGTCCGTTTACAAGCCCGAAACCTTTTTTTGCAGTTTAGCGAGAAGTCCTCGAATTATCTCGAAAAAGTTGGTGAACTTGCTGCGATGCTTTATATCCTCGAAAAAACTGGTGCTAAGCCACTAGAATTTGAGGCAAAAATGACGAACAAAAATACATCACTTGACCTTTCCATTGAATTTGAAAATGGTCATTCTGTTGCTGTGGAAATTATGAACGTTTGGATCGACGACAAAAAACTTTCAGATGATAAAGGGTTGCACAGCTTTCTTGATGGTCGTATTTCAAAAAAGATTCTTGAAAAGACAGGTCACCATCTGCCAGTCATCCAACTTCCATTTCCCTTGCTTTTAGTCCTCTGGTTTCAAGACGTAAAAAATGTAAGTCGATTTGCAAAAGCAATTATCAGTCGAGCGCAAGGAAATGAATTGCCGGCATGTACCATTCTGCAATATTTGAATGATCAAAATCAGAAAAATTGGATATTTTCATCGTTTGCTGAATTGGTCAGCAAAGGCCAGTTAGAGTTGCCAGTTTGCTTACAATGATATTTTCGAATATGGGGGTGAAGTTATGAGATGGGTAATTGTATTCATATTGTTGGCTATAGCTACTCCAACATGGGCGGCTAAAAAGAAAAACAAAGTGGCTCAACCCCAACAAGAGCAACAACAAAGCCAGCATGTAGAAGAATCGCAACCTTCTGAAAGTGATCAATGGAATCAAAAGTTGTGCCCCAATGGGATTGAAGATTGGAAGGCTTTGACAACCATGAACCCATTTGACAGCAAAGGGAGATGTTTCAATTATCAAGGTGGTTTGGTGCAGATGCTTGATAAAAGCAAAGGATTATTTTCGTTTGTTTCGAGTAGAGAGCCATTTGCCATGGTTGATTTCGGAAAAGATAGTGTCCCCAAAAATTATTGGTATGGTGTGGTTATTGGCAAAGGAGCTTATTCATATCAGACTGTCAGAGGCGACTTGAATAACATTTTTTCTTTTGCTTCAGTACCGAAATCCAAAGCCCGTGCAGCATGGGAAAAAAATAAACAAATTGAGAAGGTTAAAGAAGAAGAAAGGAAAGTTGCTGAACAACGAGCACAAGTTGAACAAGACTGGATGAAAAAAGTCGAAACCTCCAATAATCCTGAACTTGTAGCAAGTCCGCTAATTCTTAAAGATCCTGCAACAGGTCTGATGTGGGCAAGAAATGGAAATATTGCGGAAAAGAAAATGGACTGGAAAGAAGCCATGGATTGGGCCAACTCCCTAAATTATGCTGGCTATAGTGATTGGCGTCTCCCGACCAAAAATGAATACGAGAAGTTTCTAAAGATTAAGGGTCGTGGAAAATCTAAACTTTCAGATCATTTTGTGCATAAATGGTTTAATAACAATGGTTTTTTTAATGTACAGGAAAGTGGCTACTGGTCAAGTAGCGATTATGAAGGTCGCGGAGGAAGTTACTGGTTTTTTGATATGACATGGAGTGAAATGCATACTATTAACAGTAACAACTACTACACTTTAGTGGTTAGAGATGGAAATAAGCCGCCACAACAAGAGCAACAAAGTGTGCCATGGAACCAGAGTGCATGTCCTAAAAATATTGAAAGTATGCAAACGCTTTTTACATTAAACCCTTATGACAGCAAAGGGAGATGTTTCAATTACTCTGGTCGGTTAGTGCAACTGTTAAATAAAAATCAAGCTCTCTTTTCGGTCTTAACAGGATCCACCGCATTTTCTCTCATAGACTTTGGTAAGGAGAGCGTTCCTATGAACTTCTATTCAGGTGTGGTTCAAGGGAAAGGCGCTTATTCATACGAAACAGTGGACGGAAGTTATAATATCATTCTTTCTTTTGTTCCCGTTCCAAAATCAAAGGCACGTGAAGAATGGGAAATTGCTCAGGAAAAAGAAAAGAAGCATAAAGAGGAAGAAGCGAGCGATGCTCAAGTCAAGCTAAAAGAATACTGGGAGAAAAATCCAACCTATTCCGACCCATCCACAGGGCTGATGTGGACAACGTGCGGCAATATGGGGAAACCAAGTAATGTGAGAAATTTATCAGGGCGAACAAACATGACGTTGGGTGATGCAATGGAGCTATTAGAGAGTTTGAACTTCGCTGGTTACAACGATTGGCGGTTACCTACAAAAGACGAGTTATTGGCCCTCGCTAAGCGAGGAGGATACTTTCCTTCAGAGTGGCTAAACAGTAACGGTTTTCACTACGTTGAACCCAACTACTACTGGACATCAACTCCTACCAATTCAGAAAGTTTATATAATCGTGATGTAATTGTTTCTATTGTCGATATGAGTGACGGATCTGTGTCAAGATCTGGGAGGAACTCCGGTAATTACATTTGGCCTGTACGGGATACGAAGAAATAGAAATCTTTTGAAAGCCCAACAAAGCGCGGCAGACGGTCTTCGCTTCGCTCCGCCGCTGCGCTCTCAGCCGTTGGACAAAACCAAGGAAAAAACATGAAATGAGCAACTACCCAAAAGACGAGGACATAAAAGCAAAATGGACTGCATACCATAAAGCCTTTATCATTTTGCCAACGATTGTCATTTGGGTATGGTTTATATCATTGAACAGCTTTATATCACCATCGACAATCAATAAACTTCTTTCACTGATCGGACTCAACATTGACATAATAGGTGTCATCATTGCTTCTCTGAAGGCTCCATACTACGGACTTTTCGTAGACGGAGGAAAAATAGAGTTCAAAAGGCAGCAAGTTGAGCATGAAAGTTTTAAGCGCGGAATGTTCATAGTTGTTGTCGGTCTATTTTTTCAAGCACTTGGCCTATTGGTTTAGGATTCCACTTTTTCAAGAAAACGAAACCGGAAGCATATCAATATATTCAAACACAGAAAACAAGAGGCATAGAGAGGAAAAGTCGAAATGACTAATAACGATTGGAAAGAAATATTCAAAAGAAAATTTATGAGACGGTTGCTTGTGAGTATTGTTGTATTACTTTGCCTGTCCAGTGTCTCGTTTGCAGCTCCAAAGAAAAAGAAGGCCGCTCCAATGGATGACGCCCCTGAAGTGACCTTTGATGTGGACTCTTGCGTTGATAAGGCTATTGACTATCGAACTCTGTTGACCACCAACCCGTATGATAATGTTGGTAAATGCTATTGGCTTGGATTTCCGATGGTAAAGACTCAGCTGTTTTCGCGGTCAGTCGCTTTAATCGGTTTTGCAGGCGCACAACAGAATGTCTTTGCTCTTATGGACTTTGGCAAAGAAAGCGTTCCAATGAGTGGCCCAATAACGGGCTTAGTAATGGGACTTGGGGCGTATGAGTATACAACAGTTGATCGATCAAGAAACACCGTTCATCATCTGCGCAAGCTGGACGGTTATTTGAAGCGTACAAAGAAGCAGCAGCAAGAGAAGGACGCTCTGGACAAAAAGAAGGCGGATGAGCAGGAGAAAGAAAGGGTGGAAGCGCAGCGGATAGAAGAACAAGAGAGACCAGCGAGAGAGAAAGACGCTGAATTAGCCCGTCAAGAAAATGAAAAAAAACAGGCAGATGAGTTGATGGCTAGGAATAATGCAGAAAAGAAGCGTATTGAAGAAGAGAAAATGCAAAATCAACTTAATCAAAAAAAGTTAGAACGATTAGAACGTTACCAGGCCGATAAAGCTTCTAGGGATCGAGAGAAATCTGACAAAGAAATCGCTGCATTAAAAGAGTCAGGGTTCGAAGTAAATGGAGATGTCTTGACCGATAAAAATAGCGGACTCATGTGGAATATCGGAAAGCATACCGTGGTGCCTCGTTATATGTATTCCTTGCGTATGCAAGCTGGCGGTTATGATGATTGGCATGTGCCCTCTATGAGTGAGTTGAAAACATTATCTGCTATAGGGGTCACAAAATTAAATAAACTTGGGATTGCCACCGAAAACACTTGCTATCTGTCTTGGAAGACTACAGGCGGGGATGCCGTTTATTACTGCATTTATTTGAAAGATGGAGAATTGGGGTTAGTACAACGTGACCACGAT
>JANYBN010000035.1 GCA_025360785.1 Geobacter sp. | reverse complement strand
CAGAAACAGGGAGAGGAGGTTGAAATCCAAATGCTGCAGCAGTTCGAGGAAATGCTCCTCACTCCCTTGCATAATATACCCCAGATATTCGACCGCCTTATCTTCCGAAAACGACCAGCCTCTCCAGAGTTCCATATCCAGGATGAAGACGCACTGTTCAGGGCTTGCCAGTCCCAGCAACTCCATGGCTTCAGGGCCGCCGATTTCCTTGAACAGCCAGTACAACTCATGAGGCGGCATGGCCCGGGCCAGTTTTTTGCCGTCCGGGTCTCCCAGGATCAGGGCCAGCTTCTCCTTGGGGAGTACTCCGTCAAGATAGCTGCGCTTATCGATAAAAGGAAGTGTGCGGAACTCTTCTTCACCAACTCTTACGCTCGCTACGGCTGTGCCGCTTGTATTTTTTCCGGTTACGTTGTTTTTCGACATATATTCTCCTTGTCAATCAGGAACAAGCCTGGGGTCGGTTTTTTATGATCATATGTTCCGAAGAACTATAAGGCGGCAGCCTACTTAATGATACCCCTTTTTGCTCTTTTTGATACCGGGCGGCAGCATTATTGGCCGGTATCATACCGGTTTTCCGGTTCAGCGGGAGGAAAGGTCTTCAGCAGCCAAATATCAGTGCGATGATGATTTCTCTTTCAGGTTCCTCTTCGCTTCCTGCCGGATCATCAGAGCCACCGGGCGATAGATCCAGTATTTCCCGCCGGTAACTTTGGCAAGGTTGATATCGCTCGTCATCACAGTCCGCTTGCCTCCAACGTTCTGGTGCGCCAGTGTGTACCGTTTTTTGCCAAGAACCTTGTTGATTACCGCCGTGTGATCGGGAGCGCCCAGGGTCTCCCACCGCGTGCCGCCGCCGGGGAGATGCTCGGTGGTTTTGACGCTTCGAAACTGGATGATATCCCCGACCTTGATCTCGTCAGTTTCAGGACTGCGGGGAAGGCCGAAGTTTGTCGGGCGGGTCCAGTCCGCGAGGTTCATATCAAGCGCCTGCTGGACAAGATCCCAGCATTCGCCGCTTCCGACTGAGGTACCCATAACTTTGTTGACAAACGCAAGGACTTCGCCGTTCAGCTCAAGGTGAAGCAGGTTGGCGGGAAGAGCTTCTTTGACCGTATGGGTGAAAAAGCCCAGCCCCTGATAGTTCAAAGCTTTCTTTTGTGCGCTGCCAAGGAAGGTGAATGTATAGGTGCCGTTACCGTCCTTAATGAGGTAGCGGACGTTGAACGAGCCGTCTGCAGCGAGGGGAACAGGGTTGCTGCGCGCCTTGCCCCCTTTTTTAGCGACGGTAATGATCAAGGTTTTTTCGGTGGTGGTTCCGGCAAGCACAACACTCGATGACATGTCCACCGGTACCGGGTTGAGGTCCAGCTTGGCATCACCACCCGTATACCAGGTTATGGCGGCGTTGTTCGTCTGAACCGCTGGTTCTTTGATCTGGTTCGATATTCCCGGTGTCGCAAGGCCAAAAATAAGGGCCGTCAGCAATACCACCAAGAGCCATCTTGTCGATTTCATATATTTGTTATCTCCCAAAGAGGCCCATCGAAGGGTTTCACTCGCGACCTTATTTATTACCTGAGGGTTTTATTACAGCTCTTTTCCAATCAATTCTTGCCCCTGGAGGTATGATCTCACCGTTAAACAGGTCGGTAGGCGGGGTGGGGGTATATGACGTGTCTCCATACGCGATTTCAGCTTTTGTAAGGTGTGCTTTGTCATCCAGCCAAATCATAAGCTTGTGTTCGGTTCCGCCATGTTTGCCCCCCAGATAGGCTTCACTTTCATAGTTGAGGCATTTAATGGCATCGTTGCTCTTTTTGTTTAAATCCAGGCATTGTCCCAAGCGTTTGGCTCTTGCATTTATGTCCGTTCCGGCCTTGGCGACAGACCGTTTTGATTTAACTTCTGATTTTAATTCAGCCTTGGACATTGCGCAGGTAAAAGCGGTCCGCAACCATCCGGACTTTCCCTGTTCAACAACCCATGTTGTAACGAAGAGTTTATCCCGACGCTTTTCGACTTGAACCTGTGGTGGGCACTCCGCAGGAGCTGCCCCGGACCAGATTCCTGTCTTGCTTATCTCTGTGAAAATCTTGACAGAGCAATTGGCTAAGTCAGGGATATTCGCAGCGGTCGCCGGCAAAGCGAAAAACAGCACAATTAATTGAATTAACCATAATTTGGAGTTCATAGCGTCATGGCTCTGCCCACCCTTTTGACCGCTCTACTGCCCTGCTCCAGTTACGGAGAAGCTCGGACGCCCTCCCCCGATCCATGGCAGGGGTGAAGGTGCGTTCCGCCTGCCACAGCCGCCCGATCTCCGCGCGATCCCGCCAATAGCCTACCGCCAACCCGGCCAGATAGGCCGCGCCCAGCGCCGTAGTCTCCCGCACCTTTGGCCGCACGACCGGGCAACCCAGCAGATCGGCCTGAAACTGCATCAGCATATCGTTGCCGGTAGCGCCGCCATCGACCCGCAGTTCTGCCAGCGGGGTGCCGGCATCCGCTTCCATCGCTTCGAGAAGGTCGGCGGTCTGGAAGGCGATGCTTTCCAGGGTGGCCCGTGCGATGTGACCGGCGGTCGTGCCGCGGGTGATGCCGAGCAGGGCGCCACGGGCGTAAGGGTCCCAGTGCGGGGCTCCAAGGCCGGTAAAAGCCGGGACCAGGTAAACGCCGCCATTATCGGGCACCGTGGCGGCCAGCGTTTCGACCTCGGCCGAGGTGCGGATGACGCCGAGGCCGTCCCGCAGCCACTGCACCGCCGCCCCGGCTGAGAAAACGCTCCCTTCCAGGGCATATTCGGTCTGCCCGCCTATTTTGCAGGCCACGGTGGTGAGGAGATTATGCCCGGAGATCACCGGTTTTGTCCCGGTATGCATCAGCATGAAACAGCCGGTGCCGTAGGTGTTCTTGACCATCCCGGGGCGTTCGCACAATTGGCCAAACAGCGCCGCCTGCTGGTCGCCGGCGATGCCGGCAATCGGCACCCGCGCGGCAAGTAAACGGGCCGCGGTATGGCCGTAAAGTTGACTGGAATCGACTACTTCGGGGAGGATTAACGGGGGGATGCAGAGGAGTTCCAGCAGTTGCGGGTCCCACGTCCCTTCGTGGATATTGAACAGCAGCGTGCGGGAGGCGTTGCTGGCATCGGTGATGTGACGTTCGCCCCCCGTCAGGTTCCAGACCAGCCAGGAATCGATGGTACCGAAGGCCAGCTCTCCGGCTTCAGCTTTTGTCCTGGCACCGGGCACATGATCGAGCAGCCAGGCGAGTTTAGTGCCCGAGAAATAGGGGTCCAGCACCAGCCCGGTTTTTTCCCGAAAGGTCGACTCATGCCCCTGAGCCCGGAGCAGATCGCACTCGCCCGCGGTGCGCCGGTCCTGCCAGACGATGGCATGGTGGATCGGCTTGCCGGTCATGCGGTCCCAGACCACAGTTGTTTCCCGCTGGTTGGTGATGCCGATGGCGGCGATATCGGCGGCAGTCACACCGGCCCGGGCAATCGCCTCCACCGTCACGCCGAGCTGCGAGGCCCAGATCTCCTCAGCGTTGTGCTCCACAAGCCCGGGAGCGGGAAAGATCTGGCTAAATTCCTTCTGGGCGAAACCGCGGACCGTGCCGTCATGGTCGAATACCAGAGCGCGGGAACTGGTTGTCCCCTGGTCAAGGGCGAGGATAAAGCTCATCGTTCATGACCTCCGGGGGCAACTGTCTGATTTGGTTTGTCCGGTATTGTCATTCCTTTAGGCAGATATTGCTGAAGAAGCTGGGTGAATTTCTGGCTTGATCTGACTGTAGACAGTTCATCATTATTAACAAGGTTGCCGTAGTTGCGATACCCTCGCTGTAAAGAGATTTCCAGCCATGAGAGGCTCGTATCGGTTGCTCCGGCCAGAGATTCAATGCAGGCCAGTTGGTAGGCAATCTCGGCATTGCCTCCTTTAACGGCTTCGGCGCGGCCATAATATCTTCGTGCTTTTTCCAGGTCATGCCGCACCACAGCAAGACTTCCCTGCAGCATGAGCAGATCGCCGTTATCCGGGTTTATGGCAAGACCTTTGTCATACATTTTCTCAGCTGCGGCATACTCCCCGCGCAGCAGATAGAGATTTCCCATATTGCCCAACCCCTTAACGAGTTCCGGCGAGTTGTCAGGTGCAACACGAAAAAGGGTCTTCAAAAGCTGCTCCGCTTGTACAACATCCTGCTCGATGATCTCTATTGCCGCAAGTCCATTAAGGGCTGACATGTTATCGGGAAGCAGCTCCAGGGAACTTTCAAAAGCTTTTTTTGCCTCGCCCAGGTTTCCCTGTTTGACATATGCCTCGCCGCTCTTGGACCAGGCGCGGGAATTGCCGGGATCTTTGGCAACCGCGTCCTCCCAGAGTGTCATGTCATTCTGCCACACTGCTGTGCGATGATAAGTTGTTGCTGCCATCGCTATCAACGGGAGCAACAGAAACAGGTAGTACAGGGGGCGACGATGCTCCCCGATCCGGCAGTAGAGCAGTTTCGCGAATATTCCCGCAAGAGCGGCCGCGCCCAGCATCGGAAAGTACAGATAGCGATCGTTCATCAGGGTTACGAGCGGGATAATCTGGGATACCGGCAGCAGCCCTATGGCAAAAACTGCCGTCCAGAAACCGGAACGGCGGTCAAGCTTTCCTATCCAGGCCGCGACAGCGACCGTAATACATAAAATAAGTGCTGCGCCGATCACGGCAGCATTCGGCGTCAGGTGAATCTGTGGATAATAATCCGCACTCAACGAAACGGGCCAGGCAATCATGCCGAGGTAACGACAAAACACCGGCAGCATGGTGAACAGTGTCGTAAGTGCTGAGCCACCGTGATATGCCGCTTCCCGCCCCCCTCCCTCTGAAACACCGGGAAGTTGGGAATTCATTGCCACGGCTGCTATAGCTATTGCAACAAGGATAAACGGAACCTTGTCCAAAATCCTGAGGCGTCGTCCGCTTACCGGGAAGCAGAGGTCATAGAGGAATAGTATCAACGGAAAAACCACAGCAACCGATTTGGCCAGTAGTGCCATCGACAAGGCGATAACGGCGGTTGCATACGCTATTTTGCCTTTACCCGCTTCCCGATAACGACAGTAACCGTGCCAGGCCAGCAGAAAAAAAAGCAGAGCCAGCAGGTTTTTCCTCTGGGAAATCCAGGCAACTGATTCAACCTGTACCGGATGCAGCAGGAACAGCGCCGCGGCAACGGCTGCCTGCAGCCGGTTACGGTAGAGTTTCCAAAGCAACCAGTAAAACAAAAGGCCGTTACACGAGTGAATCAGGAGGTTTGTCGCAAGGAACCCGGCGGCATTCAGTCCCCAGAGCCGGTAGTCCAACATGTAGGAAAGCATCTGCACCGGTGCATAATTGCCGACATAGTAGCTGCTGAACAATGTCCGGATGTTTTCCAGAGATATTGTGCGGATAGCGGTATTTTCAACAACGTAGAGGTTGTCATCCCAGGTGGAAAGGAAATCGTGGCCGAGAATCCGTCCATACGCTGCCATTGTTACGGCCAGAAGCAGCAGCATGATCGGTATGTGCGGGCGGAGAATCTCTATGCGGGAAAGTCTTTCTTTAATAGCCTCAGGTCCTCATCGTCTACAGATATCAAAGTGCCAAACTCCTAAAAAGCGATGCCAAAGTGAATCATTTCATTCCTGATGCACTCCATGCGATTTTCGACGGCGGCGGCGTTTCTTCTTCCGCGTCGGCGCCCCGGTCTCTTCGGTGCGTTCGAGTAGCGGCTCCTGCTCCTGCTGCGCTGTCTGGGCCAGCCACCATTCAAGCTGCCTGGCAACATCCTTCTTGCCGCCACGGGTGAACCGGCAGTATTCGACAATGTCGTTGAAATCCTTTCGGGCGATGAACAATTGCGGCCGGCGGCCGGGGATTTGCTTCAGGCGCGACTGCTGGGCAATGATGTCGCGGAGCGCAAACCCGGCGCGGTTCGGGATCTGAATGAACGGGCAGACTTCTCCCAGGAACTCAGCTGTCGCGGCATCCACACTCTGCTGCCACGGCATACCCTGGCGGCGGAAGTTATCCGCCTTCTCGTCGAGGTACTCGCCAAAAAGAAGTGCCAGGAGGAGCGACTGGGAGATCTTGTCCCCCTGCTGAACGCGGGAATCTACGCAGGTGAGCATCTCGCCGAAACTGGTGTGGGGGAAGCCTTCGCTTTCGGCGCCCAGCCAGGCTGAGAAAGCCGGGAAAAGCGCCGCAAAGAGACCGGTCTGGCGGAGGAGGTCGCAGCATTTCGCCGCTTCTCCCGAGAACAGGATTTTGAGCATCTCTTCATAGAGACGCGCCGGTGCGGCACGGACGATGGTATCGGCGGAGGCGACCAACGCCTTCCGGGTCTCTTCTGCCATCGTGAAACCGAGCTGGGCGGCAAACCGCACCGCCCGCAGCATACGCACCGGGTCTTCCTGAAAACGGACCACCGGCTCGCCGATGGTCCGGATGATGCCGGAGCCCAGGTCGGCGAGGCCGCCGGCGAAGTCGATGATCGAGAAATCAGCAATATCGTAGGCAAGCGCGTTGACGGTGAAGTCGCGGCGCAGGGCGTCTTCTTCGGGGGTGCCAAAAACGTTGTCCCGCAGGATCATGCCATCGTCATCCTTCAGCGTGTGAGGGTGTCGCTGCCGCTGTTCCCCCCTGCGCGTCTCCACCGCCTCTGGTTCCGGCTCATCGGGCGCCTGGGAACGGAAAGTCGCCACCTCGATGATCTCTTCATGGAAGTGAATGTGTGCGAGGCGGAACCGCCGTCCGACCAGACGACAGCTGCGGAACATTCGTTTCACCTCGCTTGGGGTGGCGTTGGTCACAACGTCAAAATCCTTCGGCTCTCGTCCAAGCAGGAGGTCGCGCACACAGCCGCCGACGAGATAAGCGACAAAGCCGTTATCCTTCAGCCGGTAGAGAACGCGCAGAGCGTTCGGGCTCATGAGCTTGCGGGAGATCCCGTGCTCCTGCCGTGTGATAACCACCTGGCCGCTTTTTTCAGGGCTTTTTTTCTTATTCATTCTGTTACAGCACTCCCTGTCCGAAGTTACGTGACTTAATATAATATGAAATACAAATTTTGCTCAACGTATTGAGTTCCAGCCCAACACGAAGAGGAGGGTGAGTATTACGAAACGGGTGGTATCGGTGGGTGATGGCATGAGTGGGGCCTGTTGTTGGAAGAATTCAGTGCGAGTATTTCTCTTTAGGTTTCATGGGGTCACTATAACATAATTTATGGTTTGAAAAAGCTGCATTAATGTGGTTCAGAACCAAAGGCTTCTTCCTTCTCACAAAATGTTGATCGACCAACCTGACTGCTTTTAGCCCCCCCCTCCTGTATTTAAGGGGGTTGGGGGGTGGTAAGGTTTTCGCCTGTGAGCTCCTCCAAAATCCGTTCACAGACAATATTCAAATTATTGTAAACGTCTGTATTCAGGAACCTGAGCACCTTGATCTTCAATGCGTTCAAATAGGTAGTTCTTACACCATCATACTCAATCGCATCGTCAGTAAAATGTGAATCACCGTCCAGTTCAATTGCCAACCTTTCAGATGGACAGTAAAAATCCAGAATGTATGCCCCGACACTGTGTTGCCGCCGGAATTTATAGCCGCCAAGATTGCTATGCTGCAACATACTCCAGAGCTTGACTTCAGCCGGTGTGGAATTGTTTCGCAACTCTTTTCGGCGGGATTTTAATACCTGTCGGTTGTATATATTGCATGATGCGTCTGTATTGGAGTTCAATAAATCTAGGTTCTCTTAACGGTCCGTGTTCGACAAGATAAATAGCAACTTTCATTTCCCCTCCGATATATTGCAAATGGCATTCAACGGAGGCGGCGGATGATCGGTCCCCGTAGTGGATCCTGATCCATTCGCATGTTCGTCCGTCTGCGGGCGGACACGCAACCGATCATCCGCCGTCTCCGTTCCTCCGACCGCAATCGGAGGTGGAAACCAGTGACACTTCCCGGTTTCTCCGGTTTAAGAATAGATTTGAGGTACAGTCGGTGACAATTTGTCACCGACTCGATTCCTTCCTTTGTCCAGCTGTTTCAGAACCTTCCAGGAATTGAGACAAAATCACATCCGATCAAACTCTTCCGGTTCAACTACAGGAACCTTGGCCAGAGCAGCGCGGAACTTGTCAACTGAGCCGCGAGCAGCACGACCGGCAAGGTAAGTTTCAGTGGTGAGGGCGGAGAGTTTTTCGGCCACCGCCGAAGCGATGAACTGATTGAGAGAGATGTGATCCTCGCTGGCAACTTCTTTTGCCATTTTATGGATCGAATCTGGGAGACGAACACTGATTGCGCTCATGGTTGTACCTCCAGGGTTGCTAAAAATTCACGCGGCGTCATAACATCAACACCAAACCGCGCGGCGCGTTTAAAGTCTGCTACGCTCCAGGTGACAATGGTCGCGTTGGCTTTGACAGCAAGCTCCAGAACAAAATCATCATCCGGGTCTTTCAACACCGGCCGCCACAGATAAAAGATTTTATCCAGAACAGCTTTCGAACAAAGATAATCTATGACATCGTCGATCTCTTCAGCCAACAGCGACGTTAGACCACGTTTCAAAACCGCTTCGTATTCTGTTACGAGAGGAGTGGATACATGCAGGGTAAACAGGTCATGTTCCACCAAAGACAACAGACGAAACGAAGCACCACGCGATGATTTGAGCGCCGTGACGAGAACATTGGTATCCAGAACAATGTCAGTTTTCATAATGGTAGTATATGTGATACCAAAAATATGTCAATACATCAAATTTCCTCACGAGACTCACCCTATTTGCCCTTTGCATTCTTCACATACAGCGACTTGCCTCCGGTAGTGCTGGTCACGCGTTCTTCCATGATAAAATTATTAGGATATGCCTTGATCAATTCACTGAGTTTCTTGAAATTATACAGGCGCGGATCAAATTCGGGACGGAGTTTGCTGATATTGGTGCCGACCGGACCGAGATTCGTCCAACCACTTTCATCGGATATGTCGTCGATCACCTTTGCTATCATATCCAGCGGCACTTTGGTTTTTATGTGAGCCGGAACTGCCGGCGGTTTGCCTTCGGCTGTGACAGTGGTGGCGGAAAGGGTGCCGTGACTCTTTGCGGCCGGTTTTTCCGGGCTTATAGCCGGTTCAACGACCTGAGGTAGCGGAGAACGAAGAATCTCCGTGTAAATGAACTTGTCACAGGCGGAGACGAAGGGCAATGGAGTTTTTCTTTCGCCAAAGCCGTATACCGTCAAGCCCTCCTCTCTCAGGCGGGATGCCAGACGGGTGAAGTCACTGTCACTCGATACCAGACAGAAACCATCAAAGCGCCGTGTGTAGAGCAGATCCATGGCATCGATAATCAGTGAGCTGTCGGTGGCGTTCTTCCCCTTGGTATAGGCAAATTGCTGAACCGGATTGATGGAGTATTCGAGCAGCACTTTTTCCAACTGCCCAGCTGCGGGGCGGTCCAATCGCCGTAGATACGCTTTACACTGGCCACGCCGAATTTCGCAATCTCCTCAAACAGCCCTTCAACAATAGTGGCCTGAGCATTATCGGCATCGATCAGAACCGCAAGGTGCTTTTGAGCCTCTTCCGGCTCCAATCGTTGTGCATAGCGTGGGTTGGAAGATTTGTTGTCCATGATTCATCCTTTTACAAGTGGTTTGATATGAATTCCTGAAGGGCTCACACACGACTCAATGTAAAACCAAATAATAAATTTGCTTGAAAGCCTTTCGTTGCGGCGTTGCGTGAGACGGATTTTTACTGTTTCTCCGCCCTTTACTTCATCCGGCGAATCCGCACTTCAATACAGGGATTATCCTTGAGCAAACTGACAAGCCGGGCAGGGTCCGTCTCCCCGTAATGGTAGGGATAAAGCAACTTGGGCCTGAAGGATCTAGCCGCATCGGCAACCATTTCCGGAGTCATCGTATAGGGAAGATTCATCGGCAGGAAGGCGATGTCGATTCCCTTCAAATTCCCCATCTCCGGAACGTTCTCGGTGTCGCCGGCGATGTAGAGCCGCTTGTCGCCACAGGTCAGCACGTAGCCGTTGCCTTCACCCTTGGGGTGAAAGGGCTGGCCGTTGTCGCGCTTATGCACGATGTTATACGCCGGCACGGCCTCAACGGTGATTCCCCCGACCTTCCTGACATCCCCGTTTTTCATGATGATCGCCCCCGGCACCTTCCCGGCGCACTTCTCGGTGAGCACTACCATCGTTTTCGCGGTCCTGACCTGCTGCAGAGCCACCTGATCGAGATGGTCCTGATGTTCATGGGTAATAAGGATCAGGTCGGCCTTGGGCAACTGCCCGTAATCGGCCAGCTTGTTGTAAGGATCGACATGGATAATCTTGCCGCCGAACTTCAACATCAGGGAACCATGGCCGATGAAGGTTATTTCCAGATTCCCGGCTGTCGTCTTGATGACATCCTTCTCGAATGGTTCCGCAGCGCCGGCCATGCCGGTACCGCATATGCACAGGAACAGAAATATCAATGCTGTTTTCATCATGACGCCTCCTTTTTAATCGCCTCGTGCGCAGGTCCTTATTTAGGCGCCGGGAGATTGAGCAGCATGTTGCTGCTCCCCATAACCCCCGGCATTTTGCCGTCCCACTTGGCAATCTGCTGTCTCATGATCTGCAGTTTTTCCCATTCAAGCAGCTTAGGGTCCAAGGAGGAGGCCAAGGCACGGTTGGCGGCGGCTTCACCGTTGGCAATGGCAATTTTCTTCTTCGCTTCCGCCTCCGCCTGGCGAACTTCATTTTCGACCTGGATGCTTTTTTGAATCGCCTGGGTTTTGGAATTGACCGCCTCAAGCAGGGCCTTGGGAGGGCGAAGACTGCCGATCAGGCCGAACTGCTGGACAATGACTCCGTATGACTTGACGTTTTCACCAAGAACCTTGCCGACCCTGGCAAGAAACTCTTCCTTCCGCGCGCCGTTGATGTCGTCAAAGGTATATTCAGATCCGATCTGTGCCACGATATTTCTGGTCGTATCGCGCAGAAAGCCGTGGGTGAACGAGTCAATCCTGTCCGCGCGGAACTTTGTATAGAATTCAGGGACCCGGGCTGCATCCAGTTGGTAACTGACGGCCACATCAATATCGACAGGAACGGAATCTTTCGTGTTGAAGGTCAGCTGCTCGTTCTGTGGCGAACCCTCATGGACATCCTGTGTCCAGGCGACCCTCTGAATGAACGTGGGATAAACCACCACGGCCGATTGGATCGGGTTGTAGAAGACGAAACCGGTCACGATGTCTTCACGGGTCACCCCGCGGTTAATGAGTCGATTGATTTTAATCCCCGTGTAGCCCGGCTCAATGACCCGCCAGTTAATCAACGAACCTTTGGCAATCGGGAAGCCGAATACGACAACGAAAAGAAGAAAAATCCATTTGCCGCGCCCTTTTAACAAATCAACTACCCGCTGAATTATCTGTTGCATTTTGTAGCCTCCCTGGCGTTGTATTCTATATTTACGGCTCTTCACCAATGGCCTTCAACCGCTTACTCTCGCCGGCCCTCAAGGCGCTTTTGGCCCATCCTTCATGATCCGCCGAATCCTCTCCCCGGTGTCCGGGTGGGTGGAGAGATAATTGCGCGCCGGATTCTTCTGGTCGAACGCATCACCGGTGCGGACGTCAAGTTGCGCCTGCAGTCTTCCCAGAATCTCGGCATAGCGGCGCGGCGGCACTCCGGCGCTCTTCATCCAAGATATTGCCGCATCGTCCGCCTCCCGCTCGAATGTGCGTGAAAACGAGGCGTCCACCAATGCCGTGGGAAGTGTGGCCGCCAGCGAGGTGATCGACACCAGATCGCCGGTCATGGTGGCAATGATCAGGCCGGTGGCCGAGTTCTGAAACACGTGGCGTAGCGCATGGCGACCACGCACATGCCCCTGTTCGTGGGCCAGGATTGCAGCGATCTCGTCGTCGTTTTTTGCCAGTTCAACAAGTTGATCGGTGATTATCACGATTCCGGAGGGGAGCGCGAAGGCGTTGGCGCCGATCGCGCCGCCGTTGCGGAATTCCAGACGATAACCGGGAGATGCACCGCTGGCGGTCACTACCTGCCGGAAGAGCGCGGTCAGTTCGACGCGCCGCGCCGCAGCCAGCTTCGAGGGTTTTGTAAACAGACGGTCGAGCACGGCCAGCGATTCACGTCCCATGCTGTTTTCAACAGCCGGCGGCAGGGCAAAGGCCGCCTGACGTGCAAGGGACGGTATGCCGAAGCGCATGAACAGTACCACGATCAGCGCCATTACCCCCAGAGCGGCTGCCACCAGCGTCAGACTCTTCTCCCAGCGATGCAGCAGCGAGGCCCGGCCACAATTCCCCAGGATTTGTTCCAACTCCTCCACAAAACCCTGGTCTGATGTCTCGCAGATCCCGCCATCAGGAAGGCGGATCGTGCGGCGGATCGAACCGACAGCCTGGGATAGATGTAGAGTAGCGACAGGATACGACAGCTCCACCCCATCACATAAAAGTGTTACCCGCTCGCCTTCAAAGCTTAACAGCGCTTCCCTACGGGTCGAAACCTTGCCGTCGAAATATGCAACCGGAATGAATTTCATGATTTTGCTGTCATTTCGCAAGTCACTTTCAACGGGAGTCATTCTAAAGTATAAAACAAGCACATCTCACGCAACGCCGCAACGACGCACCAAAAGTAGGCGCTTTTAAGCGACGAAAGGTTTTTAAACAAAAAAAGATTATGGTTTTTAAGCGTTGCATCGTCGCGTGAAAATTTGGTTCCATTTGTTCAGCATATTTCTAGAGTGAAATATCCACCGACATGCCGAAAACATCGCCGATCTCTTCGCCGGTGGCGCTGACGCCCGGCCCGCTTCCGGCAGCGGCAACAATGCCGTCCAGACCGTTATTGGCCAGCAGGGCCAGCTTGTCGAAACGATAGCGCGTCAGCTGCATGGCGGCCCAAGGCATCAGCAGCCCGAAGCTGAACAGAATGGCCAGCGCATTGGTGACGAACAGCAGCGCCATGTCACGGGTACGCAGTGAGCTTTTGAATTGGTTGTCGGATAGAGAGGTTGCATTCCAGCAGAGGTTGGCAAGTAGAGTCTGGGCGTAGACGATGATGATGAAGTAAACCAGCGGAAAGGTGAACAGCGGAATGAGAGCCATTCCTTTTGGTGCCCATCTTCCTGAAGAACCTGCCACGGCCGCCGCCATGCCGCCACCAGTCAGAACAAACATGATCCCAAGCGGCGCCATCGCCCCGACAAAGGCGAGTACAATCTTGAGGGAGGCCATGTAAAACTCTTTAACAGTTGCTGTAAAAACAAAGGGGGTGGCGCCGTAGGAGCTGTTTTCGATCATGAACTTGCGTTGCCGGAAGAGGGTGTAGGGGGTCAAAAGTCCCATCGTCATCATCGAAACAATCGGCAGCGCGGCATAAACCATATAGGCCTGGCTGTAATCAGGCTGGAACGAGAAGCGGATGTTGCGGTGAGACGAGTTGGCGGCGTTGAACATGCGCGAGCGCACCAGCAGCCAGGGGAAACCGGCGAAAACAACAAGACCGACTACCATACTGAGCAGCGGACTGACTCGGGAACCGAGTGCGTAGAGCAGGAAGGCGACGGCGGCAATCAGCCACCCCTTGAACAGCGCCAGCGGGTCGGCCAGATATTCGAACGGCTGATTGTGCAAGGTCGTGCTGCCGTAGAAGAAGCGACGCTTTCGCACCTTGGCCCAGGCCGAATAGATGCCGAAGGTCAGGAGTTTGAGCAGGGTGTTGACAATCCAGATGCCGAAATAGTCGCGTGCCGAGCCGGTGAAGCTGAAGGTGAGCAACCTTGGCGACGCTACGACTGGCGGAACGTGAGCGGGGGGGGAAGGTGGTGGCGAGGCCTGTCCTGATGCCGGTGGCGGGGAGGCCGCAGGAGTTTCGCCATTCAGGGCAAACGATTGCTTGCATCTGGGACAGCTGACCCGCGTGGCCCCCTCGGGAATCATGTTTTTATGGACATCCTTGCGGAAGCCGCATTCAGGGCAGATAATACTGACCATCTCAGTCATAACCAGCCCCTGTTATCCCTCGTACTCCGAACCGCCAAAGGCGAGCAGCGGAAAAAAGATCATCGGCAGCAGCAGAAGCCCTACCCCGAACAGCTCGCTCCTCCCGAATTTCCTGGCCAGCGCAAGCATGGCAAAGAGCAGGACCACCACTCCGACCAGCGGGATGATCAGCAGGAACATCCACCACCCTGGCTTGCCGGATATTTCCATCAGGATGTACATGTTGTAGAAAGGTATCAGGCTCTTCCACCCGGCTTGTCCGGCCTTTTGGAACACCATCCAATAGCCGGCAATGATCAGAAGGCAGACCGCCAGGATAACCAGCAGCAATGTCGTCGAAAAACCAGCCATAGCCTTCGACGTTCCGCCTGCCTGCGGCATGGCGGTTTTTTGCATCTCAAGCGCCTTCTGTATCATTTCGGCTTTGTCTGGAGGTGTGGCCGGCGCAGTTGGAGGAGCCACCTGTGGTAGCGGCTCTTTTGCCACAGGTGCAGCGGCAGAGGCAGGCAAAGCAGCAGGTTTGGGCGCAGACTTTACTACAGCCGGGGCGGAAGTCGCACTTTTGACAGTTCCAAGGGCCGGTGCGGGTTTGCCTTTCCGCTGCACATGTCGTGTTGATGTTCCGGATCCGGGAAAGGTACGGCGCAGGTCTATTTCGTTCAAGTTAAAATCGGCGACGATATCCCGGTTGACCTTAACAAACACCTTGTCCCCCTTCTGCCAGGCCGACTGGCAGTCGATGATGCCGCCATCCTTCAGAAACACCTGCTTGCCTAGGCAGACCCCCACCAACATCAGCCACATGAACAGAATCAGAACAATTTGACGCACAAATAATGTCATCCCTGCCTCCTTTACTGCCTCATTATATTATTTTTTATATTGCACAGAAACCATCTGGCCGGGCGCCATACAGGAACATGATTATACATTCTGCTCCACCGCATTGGTGGCCGCATTATACCTATCTCATTGACATTGGCAATCGGTATTGTGTTCTTTGGCGCTTCCCGCTATTGTGTATAGGATATCACCGAAGGAGGTTATTGCATGCTTTCATATGAACAGGCCCGGCAGGTTATTCTGGAAAATATCACCCCGGCAGGAATTGAGCAGGTCGATCTGGTCGATGCCGTCGGTCGTGTACTGGTTGAAGATATTGTTGCTCCCTGGGATATGCCGCTCTGGGACAACTCGGCCATGGACGGCTATGCTGTCAGTTTCGATGACTGCAGTAAAATCCCCTGCAAGTTGAAGGTGACCGGCTACATCCCGGCTGGCGCACGTGCCGACGGAATTGAAGTCAAGCCGGGGGGTGCGGTCAAGATCATGACCGGTGCGCCGATTCCAGCCGGAGCCGATGCGGTTGTTCCATTCGAGGAGACCGAAGATGCCACGGATGTTCAGGTTACCATTCAGGCACCAGTTGGACAAAATCAGCATATCCGGTTTCAGGGTGAGGATGTACGTTCCGGCCAGACAGTCATTGCCGCCGGTACGATCATCAGGCCACCAGAGGTGAGCATGCTGGCCTCCCTTGGACGGGCCAGGGTGACGGTCTTCCTCCGCCCTGTGGTGGCGATCCTCTCAACCGGAGATGAACTGATCGAAGTCGGCCGCACTCCCGGAGCCGGCGAAATAATCAACAGCAATACGCTGGCTCTCGCGGCGGCGGTGCGTGAAGCGGGCGGCATACCGCGCATTGTCGGCATCGCCAGAGACAATCTGGAGAGTCACCGGGAGAAACTGACTGAGGGGCTTAAGACTGACATGCTGGTGACTTCGGCAGGTGTGTCAGCTGGTGATCGTGATCTTGTGCGGGTTGTGCTGGAAGAGTTGGGGGTCAAGCAGGTCTTCTGGAAAATTGGCATCAAGCCGGGCAAGCCGACCGCTTTCAGTGTCAAAGACGGCAAACCGGTCTTCTCGCTCCCCGGAAATCCGGTTTCCAGCCTGATAACGTTTGAGGAGTTCGTCAGGCCGGCTCTGCTGCGCATGATGGGTCAGCGTCAAGTATTCCGGCCGACCTTTCGTGCTATCCTGCGTGATGCCATTAAAAACAAGGAAAGCGACCGCACGGTCCTGCTGCGTATCCGCCTGGAACGTGATGGCGAGCATTTCTACGCGACAACGTCCGGAAAGCAGCAGACCGGGCTGTTAAAGACCATGGTCAATTCGGCGGCCCTCGCCGTCATCCCGCCGGGGCGCGGCTTCCTGGCAGCCGGGGAAGAGGTGGACGTCCACTTCTTCGGCAGTTTCATCGATCTGATTTAAAAGTACCCAGTGAGGTTAGCATGAACGATTATCTTGGCGCCCATATGTCCATCTCCGGAGGGCTGCATCTGGCCATTGACCGGGCCGTCGCTGCCGGCTGTAATGTCGTGCAGATTTTCACCCGCAACTCCAATCAATGGAAAGGGAAACCGGTCAGTGAAACAGACGCGGCTCTTTTCCGTACCAAGTTTGCCGCTTCCGGCCTGCTCGAGGTTGTTTCCCACGACATATACCTGATCAATCTGGCCTCCCCGCTGGGTGAAACCCGTGACAAAAGCGTGGCGGCCTTCCGTGATGAGCTGGAAACCTGTGCCCGACTCGGCATCAACAAGGTCGTCATGCACCCCGGATCTCACCTTGCGGACTCGCCTCAGGCCGGCCTGGCTAGGGTAATAGAGGCCTTTGACCAACTTTTCAGTGAGGTTCCACAGTTCGAAGGGCGGGTGCTTATTGAGACTACGGCTGGTCAGGGAAGCAATCTTGGCAGGACGTTTGAAGAGTTGGGAGCTATTATCGGTGGTTCACGTTTTCCTGACAAGTTCGGGATCTGCTTCGACACCTGCCATACCTTCGCCGCCGGCTATGACACAGCCAGCGAGGAAGGGTATCGTGATACTATGGAACAATTCGATCGCTTGATAGGACTGGACCGTCTGCACTGTTTCCACCTCAACGATTCAAAAAAAGGACTCGGTTCACGGGTTGACCGGCATGACCATATCGGCCAGGGAGCGCTGGGATTAAACCCGTTTCGCTTTATTCTTAACGACCCCCGTTTTGCCACCGTGCCGAAAATCCTGGAAACCCCCAAGGGAGATCACGACGAGATGGATGCAGTAAATCTTGCCGTCCTACGCGGACTGGTGTCCTGATCTCAGTGAGCGGCACAGTCCAGATTGTAATCATCACATTCGACACACTCTGTCACGGGCGACAGAAATGAACTCTCCTGAGTATCGGTAACAATTTCAACGGTACCATGGTTAATAGACCAGACCGTTCCACACGCGGCACATTTGTTGAAATCTTCCTGGAAAGCATCTGTTTTGAAATGCAAGTCTGAATGTTCCAAGGTTTTACATGTTGGGCAGCTCATAGCTTCCTCCTTTTCAATCATCATCATAACGAACGTTTGATTTATAGTAGACCCAAAGTCGAAAAAATATCAATAATTATTTACTTTAGATAATACTTACTGTTCTATATATGATTATTACGCTCGAATATATCAGCCTACCCTTTGACAGGATGATGACGTGGACAAAAAGAACTACAGAGAAAAATTGATTTCAACCGCCACCCGCCTTTTTGCCGAGCGCGGACTGAACGGTGTCAGCATCAGGGAACTGTCAACTGCCGCCGGTGTCAGCATTTCGATGATTTCGTATTATTTTGAAGGCAAGGAGGGGCTGTACTCTTCGGTGCTGCAGGAACAGTTCTCCTGTTTTGAATACATGGCAACGATTAAAGAACGGGATTCCGGACCGATGGACAAGATTGAAGAGTACATCAGGTGGTCGATTCAGCGCCATCGGGACTACCCGTTTCTTCTGCGCTATTACACCAGTGAACTTACCAACCCGACCCGATATTTCAGCAGCATTGTTCGACCGACGCTGGAAAAGGCACTGCATATCCTGATCGATATTATAAAAACCGGGATCGATGAAAAGCTGTTCAGGGGGGGGTTGAATCCTGAAGACACGGCATTGGCGATGGCGGGGATGGTGAATTATTACTTCCTCAGCACGCTGGCAACGGAGGAGTTTATCAACCACTCGCCGGAACGCGACGAAGAGTTGATCCGGCATTATATGGATATTTTTACCAGAGGGATTTTGTCCTGAGGCGTTACTTTAATTTATCAAACAGATATTCCAGCCCGTTGACCTTGATTTCATAGACCGTCTGCAACATCTCCCCCAGCTTTCCAGGCGGAAAGCCCTGACCGGCAAACCAGACCACATACGGCTCCGGAAGCTCGACCAGAAGACGCCCCCGGTGTTTGCCGAAAGGCATGAGGGTTGACGCCAGCTCCAGCAGTTTCGCATGATCGAAGGGGGGATACTGCCCTTCTCTTTCCTCAGTTGAATTCATTTTATTCATTCCTTGATCCGGACTCGCCGGAAACAACCAAACATATTCAGCCTCATGATTACCACAAGATTACCAAACTTTAGAACTTAAAATCTTGAGTAATCATGAAGTAATCTTGAAGCAAAAAAGGTTAAATCATAGTTTACAGCATTTTGCGCAGATACTGCCCTGTATATGATCGCGTAACTTTAGCCACCTGCTCCGGCGTGCCGACAGCGATGATCTCGCCGCCACGATCGCCCCCTTCCGGCCCCAGGTCGATGATCCAGTCGGCGGTTTTGATCACATCCAGATTGTGCTCGATGATCACGATCGTATTCCCCGCCTCGACCAGCCGCTGGATGACCTCCAGCAGTTTGGCGATATCGTGGAAATGCAGGCCGGTGGTCGGTTCGTCGAGAATGTAGATCGTCCGGCCTGTGGCGCGTTTGGACAGTTCCTTGGCCAGTTTGACACGCTGCGCCTCTCCCCCAGAAAGGGTCGTGGCCGCCTGTCCCAGCTTGATATAGCCGAGCCCGACCTCATCCAGCGTCGCCAGCTTGTTCTTGATACGAGGAATCGCCCCCATGAACTCCAGTCCCTGCGAGACCGTCATATCGAGCACATCGGCAATCGACTTCCCCTTGAAATGCACCTCAAGCGTCTCGCGGTTGTAGCGCGCCCCTTTGCAGACTTCACACTCCACATAGACATCCGGCAGAAAGTGCATCTCGATCTTGATGATGCCGTCGCCGGAGCAAGCCTCGCAGCGTCCCCCCTTGACGTTGAACGAGTAGCGCCCCGGCTTGTAGCCGCGCAGCTTGGACTCGGGGAGATTGGAGAACAGGTCGCGGATGTCGCTGAAGACGGCGGTGTAGGTGGCCGGGTTGGAACGCGGCGTGCGCCCGATCGGCGACTGGTCGATATTTATGACCTTGTCGAGATGTTCCAGACCCTGCACATCCCGTACAGCCCCGGCTTTCTCACGGCTGCGGTAGAGGCGCTGCCCCAGCACCTTGTGCAGTGTATCGATGATCAGCGTCGATTTGCCGGAACCGGACACGCCGGTAACACAAGTCATGACGCCAAGCGGGATATCTACCGTGACATCCTTCAGGTTGTTCTCGGTGGCGCCGACTATCTGCAGCGACTTGTCCGCCTTGCGGCGCTTCTTCGGCACCGCGATAGAGAGCTCGCCCGACAGGTAGCGCCCGGTCAGCGAGGCAGGATTAGCCATGACCTCGGCCGGAGTCCCCTGGGCGACTACTTCGCCGCCATGCACTCCGGCACCCGGCCCCATGTCGATCAGGTGATCGGCCTCCAGGATGGTCTCTTCGTCATGCTCTACCACCAGCACGGTGTTGCCGATGTCACGCAACCGCTTAAGCGTGCCTAGCAGCCGGGCATTATCCCGCTGGTGCAGACCGATTGAGGGTTCGTCCAGGATGTAGAGCACCCCGACCAGGCTGGAGCCGATCTGGGTCGCCAGACGGATGCGCTGCCCCTCGCCACCAGAGAGGGTGCCTGAGGTGCGGTCGAGCGACAGATAGTCGAGGCCGACATTGACCAGGAATGAAAGCCGCTCACGAATCTCCTTGAGAATCCGGCGGCCGATCTCCTGCTCCTTGTCGGTCAGCATCAACTCCTCGAAGAAACCGAGGCAGTCCCGGATCGAAAATGCCGTCACGTCGCGGATCGTGCGTTCCCCCACCAGCACATGCAGCGCTTCCGGGCGAAGGCGGGCACCCTGGCAGGTCGGACAGGGCATGATATTCATATATTTTTCCAGCTCTTCACGGGACGTGTCCGATTCGGTCTCGCGCCAGCGCCGCTGCAGATTGTTCAACACCCCCTCGAATTCCTTCTGGTAGGTATGGCGGCGTTCACCGTCCTCCTCCCACCAGAACTCGATCTTCTCCCCCTTGGAACCGTTCAGGATAACATCGCGGACACTTTCGGGCAGATTTTTAAAGGGCGTACGGATATCAAACTTGTAGGCTTTGGCCAGCGCATCCAGAATCAGGTGAAACCAGCCGGAGAGCCGTTTTTCCCACGGCGCAATCGCCCCTTCACGCAGGGAGAGCTCCTGATTAGGGATCACCAGATCGGCGTCAAAATACATGCGGGTGCCGAGCCCGGTGCACTCAGGGCAGGCGCCATGCGGGTTGTTGAACGAGAAAAGCCGCGGAGTGATCTCCTGGTATGACAGGCCGCAATCGACGCAGGCCAGCTTTTCGGAGAAGAGCATCTGCTCGGGCTTGGGAGCCTTTTTACTCTTCCCTTCGGGCGGTTCATCCGAGGTCACAGCAGGCGCGACGACCTCCACTTTGACCACCCCTTCTGCATGGTGCAGGGCGGTCTCCAGCGAATCGGCCAGGCGGCGCTGAATGCCATCCTTGACGACGATCCGGTCTACAACAATATCGATGTCATGCTTTTTCTTCTTGTCCATTTCTATTTCATCAGCCAGCTCCCGCAGAATCCCGTCAAGCACTACCCTGGTAAAACCCTCTTTGCGCAGCTGGTTGAGCTCCTTCTTGTACTCACCTTTGCGGCCACGGATCATCGGGGCGAGCAGGGTCAGCTTCGTCCCGGCGGTGAGGAGCATGATCTGGTCCACCATCTGGGACACGGTCTGCGAGGTGATTTCCTTGCCGCAGGAGGGGCAGTGCGGCCGTCCGACCCTGGCAAACAGCAGACGCAGGTAGTCGTAGATCTCGGTAACGGTGCCTACCGTCGAACGGGGGTTTTTGCTGGTGGTTTTCTGTTCGATGGAAATCGCCGGTGACAGCCCCTCGATAGATTCGACGTCCGGTTTTTCCATCTGCTCCAGGAACTGGCGGGCATAGGATGAGAGCGACTCGACATAGCGGCGCTGCCCCTCGGCGTAGATAGTATCGAACGCCAAGGTTGACTTGCCGGAGCCGGAGAGGCCGGTGATGACGACCAGCTGGTCGCGGGGGATTTCGACGTCGATGCACTTGAGGTTGTGCTCGCAAGCGCCTTTTATGATGATTTTGTCGTGTGCCATGTTAATCCTTCTATCGCAGAAGATTGACATTCATATATATCACAAATCTGGTTCAGTATGAAGCGACTTTGCAAAGCAATTAACGACCTGATGATGGAGGCCAACAGGGAGGTTCTTGTTTTTGTTGGTTGAATTAGAAAAACGACCGCCTCCACCACGGCTCCTGTCATATATGACAGATATGTTTGTCGTGACAGATTCAAATGACGGCTTTCAGTTGACCTCACGCCCTCTCTTCCAGAATACTCTGTACAAGCATGCTGTTGCACTATCTATATAGTTTGTCATCTTTGGCACGTTAGTTGTATTATATTTCAGGCCTTCCCTGCGCAACTTCTGTCACAGGGACAAACATTTAACGAGGATTTCCGATCGCCTTGAACCGGACCAACATGACTTTTCCATTTATTAGACATCTGCTGTATTGCACTCTTTTTGTCTGCTACCTCCTTGTAACCGGCTGCGCAGTCACCCCGAAGATTCCCCTTGACACACTCTCCTACCCAGCGGAA
Source organism: Geobacter sp. (assembly GCA_025360785.1). Classification (GTDB taxonomy): domain Bacteria; phylum Desulfobacterota; class Desulfuromonadia; order Geobacterales; family Pseudopelobacteraceae; genus JACRCG01. The sequence goes on along the minus strand of JANYBN010000035.1, from coordinate 26,922 downwards.
GTAACAGGGAGAGCGGATAATCTCCTTGTGCTCTTGCGCGGACTCGGCGGCAGCAACACAATTTTCGAAAAGGAAGGGGTCATCGACAAAATCAGACGTCGCCGCCTCCCCTTTGACATCGTTGCCCCGGACACCAATTACAGCTACTACACAAATCACGTCCTTGGGAAGCGACTGCAAACCGACATTATCGATCCGGCACGGCGCAAGGGATATCGCCATATCTGGATTGCCGGTTTTTCCATGGGGGGGGGGCTCGGCACCCTTATCTACCTGCACAGCCACCACAGGGACATTGATGACGTCTTACTCATCAGCCCTTATCTTGGCCTGAATTCATTGATCCAGGAAATCAAGGATGCCGGGGGTGTTGCCTCCTGGCAACAGGTCACAAAAGCAACAGACTTAAGCGACTGGTCGCGTCTGGTCTGGAGTTGGATAAAGGAATATTCAAAAGCGCCGAAGAACTACCCTCCGATCTATCTCGGCTATGGCAGTGAGGATTGGGTGGTTAAAGATGGCCCCTCCCTGTTGGCCACTGTCCTCCCGAAGGATCGGGTCTTTATCGTTCCCGGCAATCATGACATCAGCACCTTCAAGGTCATTTTCTCCCGGCAGTTGGACATGCTCCAGTTAAAGTTTCCGGCCACTCCTGCAGCAGCGGTTAAAAAGAAATTGCCCCCCCACTGACGGCAGAGCATTTCCGCACACAGATAGATGCAAATTTAGGGTAGTGGGAATTCGGGGGGATAATGCAGCCTCTGCCTTGATTTTATCAATCGATACCGTGACACCCAAGCCTCCCTCTTGAACCGCTTCGTCCTTTTTGAATTTGACAGAAGGCGGGCCGGTTCTGTATACAGGGATATCGTTTTTTTATCACGTTGTTACATCTCCTGCGAAAGTTTGTTTTTCGCTAATTACTCATCCTTTTGAAAAATCGGTGACTTCACTCTCATGCCCAAATCAAGAGAACTTGCCCAAGCCAATCTGGAGAATATTTACCGGATTTTTACCGTCCCGGAAGCCCCCGACTCCACCTTGGGGCGTATCGATCAGGCCATTTCCGATGATCTGACCGGTTTTTTGCAGGAGCATATCGTCGCTGTTGAGCGCGATCTCGATGAAATCGAGGGGGATTTTTCCAAGTCCCGCATCCCGGAAGATCCCACATACGTTTCGGACTACACGGAATTTCTCAAGGAAAAACTCGTTTCCCAATCCGTGCACACCGCCTCGCCGGGATTCATCGGGCATATGACCTCCGCCCTCCCCTACTTCATGCTCCCGCTCTCCCGGATACTGACCGCCCTTAACCAGAATCTGGTCAAGGTGGAAACCTCCCGCGCCTTTACGCCCATGGAGCGGCAGGTGCTGGCCATGATGCATCGCCTGATCTACAACGGCAGCGACGATTTTTACAGCCAGTGGATCCAGAACAGCAGCTATTCCCTGGGCGCCTTCTGCTCCGGCGGCACCATCGCCAACGTCACCGCCCTCTGGGCCGCCCGCAACCGCCTTTGCGGTCCCTCGGGCGATTTCAAGGGGATCTCGCGGGAGGGACTGGTCAAGGCACTGAAGCATCTGGACTGCCAGGGGCTGGCCATTCTGGTCTCCCGCCGAGGGCATTATTCACTGGGCAAAGCCGCCGACCTGCTGGGTATCGGACGGGACAACCTCATCGCGGTGGAGACGGACGACAACAACCGCATCGACATGAAACGGCTGCGGGACCACTGCACAAGGCTGCGCGGCGAGGGCATCCGACCTTTAAGCCTCATAGGCATCGCCGGGACCACCGAAACCGGCAACGTCGATCCGCTGGAGGCACTGGCCGATCTGGCCGCAGAACTGGGTTGTCACTTCCATGTAGATGCCGCCTGGGGCGGGCCGACCCTTTTTTCCGATACCTATCGGGGACTGCTGCGAGGTATCGAACGTGCCGACTCGGTAACCATCGACGCCCATAAGCAACTCTATGTGCCCATGGGTGCCGGCATGGTGCTGTTCAAGGACCCTGCTACCCTCTCCTCAATCGAACACCACGCCGCCTACATCATCCGCCGTGGCTCGCGTGATCTGGGTAGCCGCACCCTCGAAGGCTCGCGCCCCGGCATGGCCATGCTGGTGCATGCCGGTCTCTCCATAATCGGCCGAAAGGGATATGAACTGCTCATAGATCAGGGCATCGAGCGCGCCCGACGTTTCGCACGGCGCATCGACGCCCATCCCGACTTCGAGCTGGTATCCGAGCCGGAACTCAACATACTTACCTACCGCTACGTCCCGGCCTGGGTGCAAAAGGCCCTGGCCCTGGCCCCAGCGGAGCGGGCGGCCCGCATCAACGAGCTGCTCGACAAAATCATCGAAACCATGCAGAAACGCCAGCGCGAGGCAGGGAGAACCTTCGTCTCCCGCACCACTCTCGCCCCGGGCCGCTACCACGGCGGCACCATCACCGTCTTCCGCGTGGTTATGGCCAACCCCCTGACCACCGAAGAAATACTCGCCGCAGTCCTCGAAGAGCAATGCGAGATCGCCTCTCAGACAGACATCCAGACCCTGCTGGAGCAGATCAAGGAATAGTCAGTGCCAGTCAGTGCCTTGCCAGGGTTACAAATGTGCTATAATGAGTTCAAAAGGGGGTGTTCGATATGTTGACGACAACATTGATTACTAAAGATCGCACTAAAAGGGACGGTTCCTGCGACATCAAGATATGGAGCGGCGATTGCGAACATTCGGAGTATGCGTACATCGGTGATAAATATCTCTGTGATACCTGCGGAACGATCCCGGAATTGGACCATGAAGTTCGTCCGGCAACAATGCCGTATGTCAGTGGTAACTACAACAATTTGAGCTGATATGCGCTATGTGCCGTTCAAGCGCACATAGATGCTACTAAGAGGGGCACTTCTCGAATTGAGAGATGCCCCTCTTTTATTCTGCCGTTCTACTTCTATAGCAAAAGCCCCTGCATTTCTACAGGGGCTTCGTTACGTGCGCCCGCCAATCATCATGGCGGGCTAACGACTGCATCCCTCTTTACAGTGGGAGACAGGACGGATACGAAATTTTTCAGTGAACATTGTAATCACTCCTTTCAATCCTCGTACGAGTAATACCTTTATAATCAATATACACCCATCGGGAGATGATCGTCAATCAAAACAAGACTGGACTTGTCCTGTTGCGCTTCGTCCGGACACTGCACCATCCCTTGATCACACCTTCAAGCCGTTCCTTAAAAGCTCGGTAAATTCTTCGGCCGGTACCGGGCGGCTGAACAGATAACCCTGCATCTCGACACAATTGTTGAAAGAGAGAAACTGCATCTGGGCGCGGGTTTCGACACCTTCGGCGATAACGCTCAGGTTGAGGGAGTGGGCGATGTCGATGATGATTCTGGCAATTGCGGCATCATCCGGGTTTGTGGTGATATCACGCACAAAGGAACGATCGATTTTAAGGCGGGTGATCGGAAAGTTTTTCAAGTAGGAAAGTGATGAATAGCCGGTACCGAAGTCGTCAATGGCCAGAGAAATCCCCATTTCTTTGAATTTTTTCAAAAGTACGGCGTTCTGTTCGGCATCTTTCATAATGACACTTTCTGTCAGCTCCAACTCAAGCCACTCCGGGTCCAGTCCTGTTTCCAGAAGTGTTGCCGCCACGACTTCATCGAGATGATACTGGCCAAGCTGCTTGGCTGAAAGATTGACCGCAACGCGTACCGGTGGAAAACCCTGATCCTGCCAGGCTTTGTTCTGGTGGCATGCGGTCCGCAGCACCCACTCACCGAGCGGAATAATGAGGCCGTTCCCTTCAGCCAGACTGATGAACCGGTCTGGAGCCAGCATGCCCATATCGGGGTGGCGCCAGCGGATCAGGGCCTCCATGCCGAATATTTTACCTGTGCGGCCATCTACCTGGGGCTGATAAACCAGAAAGAACTCACCCCGTTCAAGGCCCCTGCGCATGGAGTTTTCCATCATCATCCGCTCCAGCGCCAGATTGTTCATTTCGCGCGAAAAAAACTGGAAAACGTTACGATCAGCGCCTTTGGCCTGGTACATGGCCAGATCGGCATGTTTCAGCAGAGTATGGCTGTCCTCTCCGTCCATCGGGTAGACCGCAATACCGATACTGCAAGTTGAGAATATTTCGGTGCCATCGATATAAAACGGCTCGGAAACTACTGCCAGTATTTTTTTTGCAACGGTAGTGATGCCCTCTTCGTGTGACACATCAATCAGAATAGCTACATATTCGTCTCCACCCAATCGGGCCAGTGTATCACTGTCACGGAGACAGACCTGCAGGCGTTTGGCAACCGCCTTCAACAGTTTATCTCCGGCTCGATGCCCCATGGTTTCGTTGATGTCTTTGAAACGATCAAGGTCAAGCATCAAAACAGCTAACAACTGTTTTTCCCTGGAAGCCTGGGCAATGGCGAGGTGGAGACGGTCATGCAGCAGGCTGCGATTGGGAAGGCCGGTCAGGGAGTCGTAGTTGATCAGCTGTTGTATTTCACTTTCCGCCTTGATTCTGGCGGTGATATCCAATGTTGTACCGGAGAGCAGGCAGGCGTTTCCTGACTCGTCATACTCGATCTCGCCCTGGCTGTTAACGACTATTTCGCCATCATCGCCGGAGACAATTCTATAATTGATATCGAGAGCAGAACCGCCTCTGATGGCATTTCTTGCCGCTTTTTTAAAAGCAACCAGATCGAGAGGGTTTATAAGCGTGTGCAGCCAGTCAATGGTAATTGTTTCCGGCAGACCCACCGGCAGACCGAAAATACGGTACAGTTCATCTGACCAGTAGATGTCACCTGAGGCGAGATTCCATTCCCAGCTCCCCATGCGGGCAATTTTCTGGGCACGAGCAAGCCTGGTCTCACTCAGACGTAGCGACATTTCCGCCGACTGCAGTTGCCGGAGGGTTTTCTGTTCCTGCAAGGCACGTGCGACTACAGCAGGCAGCCGGTCTAGAAAGGAAGCGTCTTTTATGATGAAATCGCAGGCTCCGCTCTTCATCATCGCAACCGCCAACCCGGCATCATTAGAGGCGGTTACCATAACAAAAGGGATTTCTATTCCCAGAGTACGGATCTTCTCGATGAAAGAGCTTCCGCTCATATCAGGGAGCGAATAATCCAGAATAATAAGGGAAGCGGAGTTTGTGGCCAGCCATTCAAATGCATCCTGCCCGCAAGTGCCTTTACGGCAGGAATGGCCGCAGGCGTTGAGTGTAGAGCACATAAGCTCGGCAAAACCTGCGTCGCTCTCAATAATCAGAAGTGGATCAGCCACAATAATGTCCTGGTTCAAACTGCTCATGCTGAAGTGCCTTAAAAAACTGAAATATTTACCTCTTCTTCAGCCGCCAACCTTCCTTGTTGACCTGCGGAACCCTGGAGAGAGCAAGCGAATCAGGCGGAACATCTATCGTGACAGTCGTTCCGGCGGCCACCAGCGAGTTGCGGCCGACTGTGACCGGCGCTACCAGCTGCACGTCGCTGCCGATGAATACGTCGTCGCCGAGAACGGTGCGATGCTTATTGACGCCATCATAAATGCAGGTGATCGTGCCGCAGCCGATATTGACATTGCGGCCTATTTCGGCATCACCGAGATAGGTCAGATGCGAGGCCTTGGAACCTTCCCCCATCACGATTTTTTTGGTCTCGACGAAGTTGCCGATTTTGACTTTACGCCCGAGTTTAGTGCCGGGGCGCAGATGCGCCATCGGGCCGATCGCCACATCCTCGGCCAGCTCGGAATCTTCCAGCACCGATGCAGCTTTGACATGGCAATCGTCGCCAATCCGGCAACCGGATATGCTGACACCCTGTTCGATCTCACAACCGCATCCGATGACTGTTCCTCCTCCGATTTGGCAACCGGGATGGATGGTCGTATCGGCGCCGATTGTAACGCCATGATCGATGTAGGTATGATCCGGATCAATGATGGTGACGCCGTTCAACATATGGTCGCGATTGATGCGGCTGCGCAGAATACGGCCCGCTCTCGCAAGCTGGACACGGTCGTTAATCCCCATGATTTTGTCAGCATCGGCGGTTGGCAGAGCAAGGCAGGTCAATCCTTTACGAACGGCAAGCGCCAGCAGATCGGTCAGGTAATATTCCCCCTGGGCGTTATCGTTGCCGATCCCCTTGATATTATTGAAGAGAAAATCGGAATCCATGCAATAAATGCCGCTGTTGATCTCGCTAATCTTCTGCTCTTCCGGATCAGCATCCTTCTGCTCAACAATGCGGTTCACCCGGCCTGAAGGGTCACGGACAACGCGCCCATAGCCATACGGATCATCCATCAATGCGGTCAGCACCGTTACAGTCGCCTGGTTGTCGCGATGGTAAGCCAGCATGTTTTTCAATGTTTCCGAGCGGAGCAGCGGTGTGTCCCCGCACAAAATCAGCACCGTGCCGCGAAACCCGGCCAACGCATCTAGAGCGCAGGCAACGGCATGCCCGGTACCGAGCTGATCTTCCTGCATGGCGCAGCGAATATCCGCAGCGCCACGAAAAACTCCCTGCACCGCATTAGCCTGATGCCCTATCACCAGCACAATCGGATCAGAGCCTGCTTCACGGGCGGCCGCGACCGGCCAGGATATCATCGGCACGCCGGCCAGTGGATGAAGAACCTTGATCAGGCCCGACTTCATGCGGGTACCCTTCCCTGCGGCAAGTACAACTGAGGCAAGTGATTCCATACCGATACCTCCATAATAAATGTAAAAAAAGCGCTCGTACACTTTATGCGATTGCTGGTCAAAGCGTCAAGATATTAGCGCAGTTGCGTCGATTTAACCCATCTTTAATCTTTACTTATCTGCTGGTTTGACTATAGTGATCTTCTGCATGTTTACAGGCTAAAACCAGCCCCGAAAAACGGGACAAGTGCGTTCAAAAATTTTTCTGCCTGAAATCCGCAGAAATATTCCAACTTACCAACAGGTTACCGATGGCTATTGCCGAAGATGTCATATCCCTTGATAAAAAACTGAGCGAGTTGATTACCAAATACGAACAGTACTTTATCGGGCTGGAAAAGCGGGAGCCCCTCACGTTGCTGGGCGAGGTGGAGAGACTGGTGCGTCTCCATACCGGCGTGCCGATTAACAACACCATGTACAAGCATCGTTTCACCATGCTGGTAGCCCGTCTCAACACCTATCGGGAACACTGGAACCGGATTCTGAAGCTGATGGAGGAGGGGCGCTACTCCAGAGACCGCTTTATCAGCGATCTGCACCTGCGCCAGAAAGATAAACCTGAAAAGAAACAGCCAGGCTTACCGATCGAGTCAGCCGAATCGGACATTGACCGTCTCGTTCATGAATTCCGTGAAGCACGCAAAGCATGTAATATGCCGACTGACAAGATAACCCGTGAACTGGTTTCAGCAACTATTGAAAAACAGAAGCCGCTCCTGGCCGCCAGGCTCGGCACAACAAACCTGGCCTTCAGAGTTGTTATTGAAGATGGCAAGCCAAAACTGAAAGCCGGTCTTCGCAAGCACTGATCGGCGTATCGCCCGAAACTGACAACCACTATGACCCCAATTATCCCCCAAACGATAGACAGCATTGCCGCACTGCGCCGTGGAGAACAACGTATAACCATACCCGGCCTGAAAGGTTCGTCTCAGGCCCTGTTTGTGGCGGAACTGGTCCGGGCAGGCCTTGAAAAACCGCTGGTGATCGCCTCAACCCAGGAAGCTGCTGAAGAATTTTGCCGGGAACTGACTTTTTTTTCGGGTGGAGATTTGAACGCGGCACTTTTCCCAGCCTGGGATGCAGCGCCGTTTTCAGCGTCTTCTCCGCACCCGGATGTGACCGGCGCACGGCTGGACACGCTTTTCAGGCTGCAAAACGGCCTGTCCCGGATTACCGTCCTGCCGGTGGCTGCGGCTCTGCAGCGGGTGCTGCCTCGAAGAACGCTAAATGACTCTTCCTGCTATCTGCTTGCCGGCGAAGAGTTTGACCGGGATGAGCTGCTAGCCAGACTGATCCGGATGGGGTATGCCAATGTACCGTTGGTGGAGGATCGAGGCACTTTTGCCGTGCGGGGCGGGATTCTGGACATCTTCCCCCCCAACCTGCCGACACCGGTCAGAATCGAATTTTTCGGCGACACCGCCGAGACCATGCGCGCCTTTGATCCGCTGACGCAACGCTCACTGCAGCCGATCGAGGAGCTGGTGCTGCTCCCGTCAAGAGAACTGCTGCTGTCGGAGGAGGTACTGGAGGATATCAGCCCGCGGCTGAAAAGGGTCTGCGACGATCTTGACATTCCGACCAATCGTCGCCGCCTGATACTGGAAGACCTGCAGAATGCGGTCTATTTCCAGGGGATTGACTTTCTGCAGCCGCTCCTCCATCCCGGCCTTGAAACTATTTTTGATTACGCTCCATCCTCCCCGCTGATTCTGCTCGACCCCGAGGCGATCAGTTATGCCTGCCTCAGCGTCGGCGAAGAGGTTGAAGCGGGGGTTGCCAAGGCTGCGGCTGCCGGCCTGGCCCACTCTCCAGCGGCCGAGCTGTTTCTGACCGACCCGGAGTTGAACACCATCATAGTTGAACGGCGTGTTATTGAACTGTCCGGACTGGTTATGGGCACTCCTGATGAAAAAGCTACCATCGCCATCCCGTGCGAAGATAACAGCGACCTGCGGGTGAGCGTTTCGAAGGAAAGCAGCCACGCCCTCGCGCCGCTGGCCAACACTCTGCGCGGCTGGCTTGACGGCGGGCAGCGAATTGCCATCGCCTGTCACCAACTGCCGCAGGCCGAGCGGCTCAAAGATCTTCTGACACCTTACAAACTCCCCTGTTACATAAGTGAAGCGAGCTTTCAGGATGTAATCTCCCCTCCCACCAGCGTGGGGAGGCCGGGAGTCGGGATCTCCATCCTCATCGGCGACATCTCCCGAGGCTTCCGTCTTCCCTCTTCCCGGCTGGTGTTTATCGCCGAAGAAGAGCTGTTCGGCAAGCGGGTCAAGCGGCGCGGCGTTTCCGAGGTGCGTAAAAAACAGCTCCTCGCCTCTCTGGCTGAACTCAAACCGGGCGATTACATGGTGCACATTGACCACGGCATCGGCCTCTATCGCGGGCTTCAGCACATCAGCGTCGGAAGTGTCGGCGGCGACTTTCTGCTGCTCGAATATGCCGGTTCTGACAAGCTGTTTCTGCCGGTTGATCGCCTTGGCCTGGTGCAGCGCTATGTCGGCCCGGAAGGGAGCAATCCCTCACTCGACAAGCTCGGCGGAATCTCCTGGGAGAAATCGAAGGGCAAAGCGCGCAAGAACATCGAGGAGCTGGCCGGGGAACTGCTGGAGATCTATGCCAGGCGGCAGCTCTCCGAAGGTTTTTCGTTTTCGCCCCCCGACGAGATGTACCGGGAGTTCGAGGCTTCCTTCGCCTGGGAGGAAACCCCCGATCAGCTCTCCGCAATTCAGGACGTGCTGGCCGACATGCAGCATTCAAAGCCGATGGATCGCCTCGTCTGCGGCGACGTCGGCTACGGCAAGACCGAGGTCGCGCTGCGGGGTGCATTCAAGTCGGCGCTGGACGGCAAGCAGGTCGGCATCCTCGTCCCCACCACGATCCTGGCCCAGCAGCACTATGAAACCTTCCGCGAGCGGCTGAAAGATTATCCGGTCACAGTCGAGGTCTTATCCCGGTTCCGCACCGCCAAAGAGCAGAAGGCAATTCTGGAGCGCCTCAAGAAGGGGGATATCGACATCATCATCGGCACCCATCGCCTGCTGCAGAAAGATGTCGCCTTCAAGGATCTCGGCCTGATGATCATCGACGAGGAGCAGCGCTTCGGAGTCAAGGACAAGGAGCGGCTCAAATCGTTCCGGGCCGTGGTCGATGTCATGACCCTCACCGCCACCCCGATCCCGCGCACACTCTACATGTCTATGATGGGCATTCGCGACCTCTCGATCATCGACACCCCCCCGGTGGACCGTCTGGCGGTCAAGACTATCGTGTCCCGCTTCTCCGAAGAGCTGATCCGTGAGGCGGTGCTGCGTGAACTGCGCCGTGGCGGGCAGATTTTCTTCGTCCATAACCGGGTCCAGACCATCGGCAAGCGGGCGGAGCTGCTGGCCCAGCTGGTGCCGGAAGCCAAGATAGCCGTCGGACATGGTCAGATGGGAGAACATGAGCTGGAGAAGGTCATGCTCGGCTTCATGCATGGCGAAACCAACCTGCTCCTCTGCACCACCATCATCGAATCCGGCCTCGATATCCCGAGCGCCAATACCCTGATCGTCGATCATGCCGACAAGTTCGGCCTGTCGCAACTCTACCAGCTCCGGGGACGTGTCGGACGCTCCACCCAGCGCGGCTACGCCTACCTGCTGATTCCGGGCGAGGCAGCGATCAGTTCGGATGCCAGGGAACGGCTCCGGGTGCTGCAGGAGATCTCCGAACTGGGCGCCGGTTTCCGTATCGCCACCCACGACATGGAGATCCGCGGCGCAGGGGACATGCTCGGCAACCGCCAGTCAGGAACGGTGACCGAAATCGGTTTCGAACTGTACAATCAGATGCTGGAGGAGACGATCGCCCGGATGCGGGGCGAGGAGAGTGTTGAGCGGGTCGAACCGGAGATCAATCTCAAGGTGCCGGCCTTCATCCCCGAGGCGTACGTCAAGGATGCCGGACAGCGGCTGGTGATTTACAAGAAGTTGACCCAGGCCGAAAGTGAAGAGGATGTGCTGGACGTCCAGAACGAGGTAATCGACCGCTTCGGAAAATATCCACTCGCAACCTCCTACCTGTTCGAGATCATGAAGCTGCGGGTACTGTTGAAAAGTTTGATCGTGCGCCAGATCGACTTCGACGGCAAAGCGGTGATCATCTCGTTCCATCCGCGCACCCCGGCATCGCCCGACACCATCATCGGCATGATGCGGAGTGAACCGAAAAAATTCCAGTTCACCCCTGACTATAAATTGGTCTGCACCTTGAAGGACACGTCATTCGAGGGTATTCTTGAGATGGCAAAGGGTGTGTTACAGCGGCTGGCACCGAATACGTAACCGCATCCGTTGGGCACGCTACGCTTTGCCCAACCTACATTACCAACCTACATTTTGATAGGTATGTATGCTCAACCACTATCCGCTCCTGACAATCCTGATTTTCCTCCCGCTGGCCGGCTGCCTGCTGCTCCTGCCGTTCTGGAACCGTGCGGCGATCGCCCGGTCCGTTGCCTTCGGGATCGCTGCGGTCGAACTGGCGCTCGCCGGGTGGCTGTATTCTTCATGGCGGGTTTTGGAGGGAGCACCGACGAAGCTTCCCGGCTACCTGCTGCTGGAGGATGCACCCTGGATACCGGCCTTCGGCATCCGCTATACCCTGGGGTTGGACGGCATCTCGCTGCTGATGGTCATGCTGACGTCGTTCACCTTTTGCGTGGCACTGGCGGTGTCGTGGAATGCCATTAAAGAGCGGGTAGCACTCTTCCTGACGCTGATGCTTGTCATGGAAGCCGGGATCATGGGGGTGTTTTTATCCCTCGATCTGGCGCTGTTCTACCTCTTCTGGGAGATCATGCTGATTCCGATGTTTTTCCTGATCGGGATCTGGGGGCATGGGCGCAAGATCTATTCAACGCTCAAATTCTTCCTCTTCACGATGTTCGGCTCTCTGCTGATGCTGCTGGCAATCATCGCGCTGCACCTGCTGCATGCCAGACAGAGCGGGGTGTCTACCTTTGGCCTGCCTGAACTGCTGCATACCACCCTCCCTTTTGCGACTCAGCTCTGGCTGTTTGCCGCCTTTTTCCTGGCGTTCGCCATAAAGTTCCCGCTCTTTCCGCTCCACACCTGGCTCCCCGATGCCCATACCGACGCTCCTACCGCCGGCAGCGTGGTGCTGGCCGGCCTGCTGCTCAAAACCGGCAGCTACGGACTGATCCGCTTCGGCTACCCGCTTTTTCCGCTGGCGGCGCAGGCGTTGACCCCGCTGTTCTACACCCTGGCGCTGCTCGGCATTTTCTATGCATCGCTGGTCGCCTTTGCCCAGGAGGATATGAAACGGCTGATCGCCTACTCCAGTATCGGACATATGGGATACGTCGCGATCGGCATCGCCGCCTGGCAGCCGGTAGCGCTCTCCGGTTCGATCCTGCAAATGGCCAACCATGGGGTAACCACGGGGGCGCTGTTCTGCCTGATCGGGATGCTGGACGAACGGGCCCATACCAGGGAAATAGCCGCCTTCGGCGGGGTGTGGGGCAAGATGCCGCTCTGGTCGTTCTTTTTCCTGATCTTCTCTCTGACGTCGATTGGAGTGCCGGGGCTGAACAGCTTCGTCGGTGAATTTCTGATTCTGGCTGGAACGATCAAACAATCGCCTCTGGTGGTGATACTCTCTTTCGTCGGCATCGTACTGCCGCTTATCTATATGGTTAGATTGGTCCAGGAGGTGCTGTTTCAGAAGGAGCGTCAACCGCTGGCGCTGACCGACCTCAATCTGCGCGAAATCACCATTCTGGCGGCGCTCCTGCTGCTGGACCTCTGGGTCGGTGTGCATCCCGCCCCGCTGCTCGACATGATCCATCTGCCGGTGCAGCTTTTGACAGGAGTGGCACCGTGACTTCCACCGACCTGATGACATTGATGCCCCTTATGATCCTGGCCGGCGGCAGCGTGCTGGTACTGCTGTCCGGCGCAGTCAAACCGGGCGGATATCTGTACGGGCTGGCAGGAGCGCTGATCACAGCAGCCCTGCTCTGGAACCTCCTGATTCCCGTCGATGCCGGCATGCCCGGCCTTGCCGTCACCCCCTTCTCGCGGTTCTTTGCGACTTTCCTGGACTCTGCCGGCCTGATTGCGCTGCTGCTGGCATCCGGCTACAACCGCCGCCGGGGGATAATCTGCGAAGAATATCCGGCGACGATTCTGTTTGCCCTGGCCGGAATGGGTGCGGCATGCGCAGCGACAGATCTGCTGATGCTGTTCCTGGGTCTTGAGGCGTTCACATTCGCTTTTTACATCCTCGTGGCTATTCAGCGCGACTCGGCAAAAGGTGGTGAAGCCGGGCTGAAGTATCTGCTGAACGGGACGCTATCGGCGGCGATTCTGGCGATGGGGATGGCGCTGGTCTATGCGGCTAGGGGTTCGCTCAAGCTGTCTGAGCTGGCATCAGCAAACGGGACACCCGAACCGCTTTTTATGGCAGGCGCCTGTCTGATTCTGCTGGGGATGGCATTCAAACTGTCGCTGGTGCCGGCCCACCTCTGGACGGCGGATGTGTATCAGGGCGCTCCGGCACCGGTGACGGCCCTGTTATCGACCGCCTCCAAAGGGGCTTCACTGGCGGCGCTGCTGCTTCTGCTGCCGTTGTTCGGCAGATGGCGCGGCCTGCACGACATCCTCTGGCTGACAGTACTGTTCTCGATGGTGGCGGGTAATTTAGCCGCGTTGGTGCAGAGCAATCTTAAACGGATGCTCGCCTGGTCGTCGGTCGGGCAGATGGGATATATCGCCTTGGCGCTGGTCGCACTCCCTGCCGGCGGAGCCGGGGCAGCGGTTTTTTATCTGGTGGGTTATGCGGCTGCAGGGCTGACCGCCTTCGGGGTAATCTCCGTTCTCTCGGGTGAGGGAGAGGACGAGCAAGACACCATCGAAACCTATCGCGGCCTGGGTTACCGCAATCCGCTGGCTGGCGCAACATTGGCGGTCGCAATGTTTTCTCTGGCGGGGATTCCGCCTACGGCCGGATTCATGGGAAAGTTTGCCGTATTTTCCTCAGCATTGAGGAGCGGGGAATATGCTTTGGCGCTGGTCGGCATCCTCTCTGCGATGGTGGCGGTATTTTTCTACCTGCGGCTCGTAGTGGTCATGTACATGAAGCCGGCAGAACAGCCGGAAGAGACCATCCGCACACTGAATATCAGTGAAATTATCGTCCTGCTCGTTCCGGCAGCCGTCATGGTGCTGCTCGGTGTCTATCCCCAGCCGCTGCTGGAACTGCTTGAAAAGATACTGCCCTGACCCACATAAAATTCGGTTTCAGTAAAACAGCAGCCAGGCATCCATAAAGAAGAACAGCCAGCCAACGTTGCAGATCAAGGCGATGTACCAGAGGTAATGACGCTTAGTCAGGCTGGCGATTGACGAAAGCATCAGGGCGATCTGCAGGAAGATCAGCGCATAGGCGAAATCTCCTCCCATCTCCTGCGCTTTGAGCTTTGTCTTGGCGATCCCTTCGGCCTTATCCTTTATTTCCTTCTTTTCAACGTCATAGCGCTTAAGTTCCTCACCGTACTTTTTTAACGTTTTCTGGTATCCGGCGGCAGCCTCGGGTGACAACCCTTTTTGCGCAAGGTACTGCAGCTCCAAAGTATTGATGTTAACCTCGTATGTATGCCCCTTGATGCTCTTGGCCTGATAGTACGCCCATTGATCGCTTTCCTGTCCCTGGGCCATGATGGCGCGCGAGGAATATTTCCCCATATAGAGTGTCGTCAACGCCGCCAGAACCGCCATGATTGCGGTAGACAGCGCCAGCCATCCCTGCCATTTTTCTTTCAGATCAGCCATTAGAAATCCTCCTTTATCCTAGAAAATGCAGTTCATTACCGCAAAGGCGCAAAGTTCGCCAAGAAATCAAGCGGTTAATAAAAATTCTGAATTCACCTTTTTGGTAATCAAATTTTCAGCATTATCTATATTGTTTTTCTTTGCGCTCTTACCATCTTTGCGGTTCGACTGCTGATTTCAGGTTTAAATGTTTTAAATAAAGAGCGGCACCGTCGATGGCGGAATGAGTCCAGCCTGTTCGGCGCGCTGCAGCAGACAGGTAATAGCCTGCACCCCTTCATCCCCCAGATCGTTAGAGAAATCGTTGACGTACAGGCCGATGTGGGCAGTGCAGACCTCCGGGCTCATCTCCTGGGCATGTTCGCTTATATAGCGGGCAGCCTCGGCAGGGTGAGCCCGTGCATATTCCACCCCGGCCTTTAATGCGCGTTCGACAGCGGCAATCGTTTCCACCCCGAGTGAACGCCGGGCTACAATGCCGCCGAGCGGAATCGGCAGGCCGGTTTCTCCCTCCCACCATTCCCCCAGATCGAGCAGTTTGTGCAGTCCAAAGCCATGATAGGTGAAGCGTGACTCGTGGATGATCAAACCAGCATCGACATTACCGCTCAATACCGCATCCATGATCTCGTTGAACGGCATGACGATGAAATTATCCAGCTCCGGATCAAACAGTCGCAGCAGCAGTTTGGCCGTTGTATAGCGGCCGGGCACGGCAATGGTCTTGCCGCGCAGATCGGCAGGATTAATCCTGTCCGTCGCCACCAGCAGCGGCCCGCAGCCGCGCCCCAAGGCGCTGCCGGAGCGGAGCAGCACATACTGGTCCCGGATATGCCCCAAGGCGTGGTAGGAAACTTTGCTGACATCCAGTTCACCTTTAAGCGCCAGCTGGTTGAGGGTTTCCACATCCTCCAGCCGTTCCCGATAGACGAGGTCGCCAGTGTCCACCAGATTGTGCACAAGCGGATAGAACATGAAAGTGTCGTTTGGACAGGGGGAAAAACCGAGGGTAAGCTCTTTGGACATACTATCTCCTAAAACCGGGACATGTTTTTGAGGTTTATCGTTCCAGAATAAACGTCACCGGCCCGTCATTGACCAGAGACACCTGCATGTCTGCCTGAAATATGCCGGTTTCAACCGGCAGTCCGGCGCGCCTTGCCGCAGCGACAAAATATTCGTACAGCCGTTTCCCTTCTTCGGGCGGCGCAGCCGTATCGAATGAGGGGCGCCTCCCTTTGTTACAGTTGCCGGCCAGGGTGAACTGGGAAACAACCAGCAGCGCACCGCCGATATCTACGACCGAAAGGTTCATCTTGCCGTCAGCATCGGAGAAGATCCTCAACCCGCAGATTTTTTCCACTAGCCAGTCGGCCTGCACTTCCGCATCTCCCTTCTCAACTCCCAGGAGAATCATGAGCCCCTGGCCAATTTGACCAACTATTTTACCCTCAACAGTGACCGAAGCCGAAGTAACACGCTGGATGACAGCTTTCACGTTATATTTCCTTTCACGCCTTCTTGACGAACTCGGATTTCAACTGCATTGCGCCGATGCCATCGATCTTGCAGTCGATATCGTGGTCGCCATCGACGAGACGGATGATCTTGATCTTGACGCCGGTTTTGACAACCGATGACGAACCCTTGATCTTCAAATCCTTGATGACGGTTATCGAATCGCCCGCCTTAAGTTCAGTACCGAAAGCGTCCCGCACGACAATAGCTGAACTCTCAGCCGCAGCAATTGGCCATTCATGGGCGCATTCCGGGCAGACGAACATCTCTCCGTCTTCGTATGTGTATTCTGAACTGCATGTTGGACATTTTGGTAACTGGCTCATGATTTATCCTTTTTTTGTTTTATTTGTATCGGTGCTGAGGCTAAGCAGCCAGCATTGGGGTAATCGACTGTGGGCCTGTTTATCAATCAACAAATATGAAATCGAAACCCACCCCAAAGCCTCCTCTCCGCTTGAGATTTAGATTAATCCCGATTGCCTTTTAATGTTTCACTCTGATAACGCGCCGGAGCTCTGCTTCCAACACGGCCAGACAGTATGGTTTGCGGATGAAGCCGGAAGGGGCTTGACCAGTGAAACGGTCATCAAGTTCATCCTTGTTAAAACCGCTGGAGAGGATCAACTTGACATTGGGACTGATACTGTAGATTTCGTTCATCGCTGCTATACCGTCCATATTCGGCATGGTCAGGTCAAGCAAGACAACATCGATCTCTTCGGCATGTTCACGGAATCGGGAAACAGCCTCAATACCGTCACGGGCGGTAATCACCGTAAGGCCACACAGTTCGACCATCTTCTTACAAGTCCGCAGAACGTTCTTTTCATCATCCACCACCAGCGCCAGACCGGAAAGAGGCTTTTCTGTCACAGTGCTGTTTTCAGCCAGGGGTGTTCTTTCTTGCTGTGACATAATCAGCAGCGGCGCTTCGGATACGGGAAATAATGCTCTAAAGGTTGTCCTTCTGCCAGGTTCACTCTGGACAAACAAGGCACCGTTGTGCGACTTCATGATCCCCATAACGGCCGACATTCCGAGGCCCCGCCCGGTAAATTTTGTCGTAAAGAAAGGATCGAAGAGGCGTTTCATGGTTTCCGCACTCATACCGCAGCCGGTATCGCTGATCTCCAGAAACACAAAGCGTCCCGGTTCCGGTTTCTTGTCAAGCGGGCTGGCGGCCAGACAGGCTTGATCGCAGTTTTGTATGCCGGTAGTAAGCCTGACAATGCCCGGTTGTTCCTCAATGGATTCTGCAGCATTGGTCAGCAGATTCATGATCACTTGCTGAATCTGAGCTTCATCCGCCAATATCTTTGGCGATTCCTGTGAGAGGGACAGTTCCAACAATATTGCGGAACCGACGGTTGTTTTCAGCATGTCGGCATTTAACCTGACCAGTTCATTCAGATCCAGATCCTTTTTGGCAAGAAATCCCTTACCAACATATGCCAACATCAGACTGGTAAGATGAACTGCAGCCTGGCCGGAGTTCAAAGCATTGGTGATATATTTATGCGGGTCTGTGTTTTTAGGAAGAGTTCGCGCAGCCAGCTCCAGATTGCCAAGAATCGACTGCAGCAGGTTGTTGAAGTCGTGGGCGATGCCGCCCGCCATTATGCCAAGGCTCTCCAGTTTCTGTGCCTGCAGAAATTGCTGCTCCAGTTGCAACCGTTCTTCTTCGGCACGTTTGCGCTCGGTAATATCGTCAAATATGACAAAAACCTTACCGGATACCAGTATGCCAAAGATGATTGTCGTCTTAACCGTGCCGTCCTTACAGGTGACCCGGTACTCGCGGCGTTCAATTTCACTCTTCTCAGCAATTGCTTTTCCAACCAGCCCCATCCATTGAGCTATCACTTCGGCACGGTAGGCTTCATCGGGATATGCCTGTGCCCACCATCGCTCCATATTTGGAATGTCTTCCGGGGGATACCCGAAAGTTTCAATGGCCCGGCGATTGATTTGCTCTATCGTTCCGTCCATACTGACTATCGCCATCGAGATGGGACTTAATTCGATTATTTCCGCAAGAAGGTCTTTGCCATCCTGAAGCGCTTTTTCACCCTTTTTGCGTTCAGTAATGTCCTTTGAAATGCAGATAACGGAAGCCACTGCTCCATCGATATCTAATATCGGCTTGACCGTTGTCACATAAAAGCGATCTCCGTCTGCTCGGGGTACGCGCACTTCGATGATCCTGGTCTGCCCGTTTTCAAAAACCCACTTGACCAACGTAAAGCGCTTGTCTGCTTCATCTCTGGAGAAAACGTCCCATATTTTCTTGCCAATGATGTTGGTACGTTCAAAACCGACACCGTTTGCAAATGCCTGATTCACATAACGGTATCGGCCATCGGGGTAAAAGGCAAAAATCGGGTCACTCGACTCATCAAGCAGTTGCCGATATTCATTTTCTATCAACTGCAACTCTTGCAGTTCACGGATCAACTCGACCTTGGTGGTGCGTTTGCTCAGTTTGAATTTCACGAAAACAACCTCTCGCGCGAAACATTTAGTCTGTAATAATGGATATAGTAGCAGTACCGCGATCTGCTTGTCTGTTGCAAAGAGAATTCAACAACAAAACCGTCATACCCTCACCAACTCATACTTCCTGCTCCCCAACCCGACCTTCTCCCCATGCTCCAGCTGCACCTCCCACGGGATCTCCGGCCAGCAGCCGCGAAACTTGTCGCCCCCCGGCTCTTGGCCGCTCTGAAGCGCCGACCCTTCGTTGCCGCGCGCGGCGTTAACCAGATCGGCGCACGCCTGATCGATCGCCACCGGATCGGTGGAGGCGCAGATGCCGATGTCGTTGACGATCGGGGCATCGGAATGGCCGTAGCAGTCGCAGGCGGGGGACACCTGGGTGATGAAACTGATGTAGATCGCCTTGCCCTCCTTGCCGGTCAGCGCCCCTTTGGCATATTCCGCCATCTTGCGCATGACCATGTCGGCGGCTTCGTTCCACTGGATATTGATCGCCTTGACCGGGCAGACCGTGATGCAGCGCGAACAGCCGGCGCAGAGCGTCGGATCGATGGCGGCTTTGCCTTCGATGATGGCGATGGCGTCATGAGCGCAGGAACGGAGGCAGATTCCGCAACCGGTGCAGAATTTCTCCGCCACCGCCGGTGCTACCGTCGAATGCTGCACCAGCTTACCCTTGCGGCTGGCGCACCCCATGCCGATGTTCTTGATCGCACCGCCAAAGCCGGTCAGTTCATGGCATTTGAAGTGGGTCATGGTTACTATCGAATCGGCCTCGACGATCTCGGTGCCGATATAGGTTTTCTTCAGCAGTTCTCCCTCAATGGCAACCTCGGTTTCGGTGACACCGCGCAGGCCGTCGCTGATGATCAGCGGCGCACCGGCGCAAGAGTAGTCAAAACCGTTCTCTATGCCGCAGATCAACGCTGACACCGCTTCCTTGCGCTGGCCGGGATAGAGCGTGGAGGAATCGGTCAGGAACGGCATTGCTCCCAGCTTCTTGATCTCCTCCACCACCCGCCGGGCAAAGACCGGCCGCAGGTAGGTGTGATTCCCCTTTTCGCCAAAATGGATCTTGACCGCCGTCAGGTCCTCCTTGGAAACAACCTGCGCAAGCCCGGCCAGAGCCAGCAGTTTGGCAATTTTATCGAACAGATTTTCCTTGTGCCCGGTACGCATATCGCTGAAAAAGACTTTAGACATCGGATTTTTCCTTTAAAGATGATTTTTTTTGACAACCGTCAAGTAATTAGTCGCAATCAAGGTATACTGTTCCTAACATAAAAACGAAAAAAACTCATCTACGAGTTTAGTCGAACGACCAACGAAAGGGAGGATTCATCATGAGCATGTTTTGTAACCAATGTGAGCAGGCAGCAAACGGAGTGGGGTGTAACATTTCAGGCGTATGCGGCAAGAAACCGGACGTAGCGGCATTGCAGGATCACCTGCTTTACGGCCTGAAAAGCCTGGCGCTTTATGCCGACAAGCAGGGGCGCAATGCCGAGATTGATCGTTTTACCATCGAAGGGCTTTTCACCACCGTAACCAATGTGGACTTCGAGCCGGCCCGCATCGGCGGCATGATCAAGCGTTGCTACGAACTGAAAGAAATAGCAAAAGCTACCGCAGGCGTGACTCTCTCCGGTCCGGTTGCCGATTGGAAGCCTGCTGATGATCTGGCCGGCATGACGACGCAGGGTGAGGCCCACGGCATCAATACCCAGCATGTCAACGAAGATATCCGTTCCGTGATCGAGATCCTGATGTACGGCCTGAAGGGTATGGCCGCTTATATGGATCACGCCATGATCCTGGGCAAAACTGATGATGACGTAATGGCCTTCTTCCAGAAAGCGCTTGCAGCGACAACCGACGCCAACCTGGGACTTATGGAATTTGTCGGTCTGGCCATGGAATGCGGCAAGCAGAACCTGACTGTCATGGGACTGCTCAACACCGCTCATACCGATGCTTACGGCCACCCGGTCCCGACTGCTGTACAGCTCGGCACCAAGGCCGGCAAGGCCATCCTGGTAACCGGCCACGACCTGAAAATGCTGGAAGAGCTGCTCAAGCAGACTGAAGGCAAGGGAATCAACATTTACACCCATGGCGAGATGCTCCCCGCTCACGGCTATCCCGGCCTGAAGAAATACACGCACCTGGTCGGCAACTTCGGTGGCGCCTGGCAGGACCAGGCCAAGGAGTTCGTTAACTTCCCCGGCTCGATCATCTTCAACACCAACTGCATTCAGAAGCCTTCGGACAGCTACAAAGACCGTCTCTACACCTGGGGCCTTGTCGCATGGCCGGATGTGAAGCACGTTGACGGCTGGGATTTCTCGGCAGTCATCAACAAGGCCCTCGAACTCCCCGGCTTCCCGGACAATCCAGGCCAGGAAATCCTGACCGGCTTCGGTCACAATGCCGTGCTGGGCGTGGCCGACAAAGTTGTCGCCGCGGTAAAATCCGGCGCTATCAAGCATTTCTTCCTGATCGGCGGTTGCGACGGCGCCAAATCCGGACGTAACTACTACACCGAATTTGCCGAGAAGCTCCCGCAAGACACCGTCATCCTGACCCTGGCCTGTGGTAAATACCGCTTCAACAAGCTAGAATTCGGCGATATCGGCGGCATTCCGCGCCTGCTCGATGTTGGTCAGTGCAACGATGCCTACTCGGCCATCCAGATCGCCATAGCCCTGGCCGGTGCTTTTGAATGCGGCGTCAACGATCTGCCGCTGTCGATGATCCTTTCCTGGTACGAGCAGAAGGCGGTTGTTATCCTCCTGACACTGTTCTCCCTCGGCATCAAGAACATCAAGCTCGGACCGTCACTGCCGGCTTTCGTAACCCCCAACGTCCTCAACTTCCTGGTTGAGAACTTCAACATCAGTCCGATCACTACGGTTGATGCTGACATGAAGGCAATTCTGGGGTAATGAAAAGTACATAACTGCGACAAACCAATGAACGCCTCGCGGTAACCGCGAGGCGTTCATTGGTTTTGACCATGCCGCTAGTTGAGCCGATTTCCCCGGTTTTTCAGGACGTTTCCAACAACGTTACAATGGGAGGCAAGCAGATGAAAACAGTGATTATTGGTGGAATTGCCGGTGGATTGTCGGCTGCCAGCCAGATCAAGCGCGAAGACCGCGATTCTCAGGTCATTGTTCTTGAAAAATCCGGCGATGTCTCATACGCCGCCTGCGGCATGCCATACAACCTGTTCTACAAGGATAAACCGGTCGAGGATCTGTATGCTTTGAGCCTTGATGATATCCGTAAGGAACGCGGCATCGATTACCGGCTGCATCATGAAGTCGTCGCTATTGACCCGGACCGGAAGGTGGTGACGATCGTTGACCATGAGCACTCCGGGGAATATCGTGAAAGTTACGATTACTTGGTGTATGCCACCGGCAATCAACCGAACCGGCTGCCACTTCCCGGATTTGATGATGCCGATGTTTTCTACTTTAAGACGCTGGACGACACGCGACTGGTCAAAAACACCATCTACGAAAAATCCCCTGCCAATGTCCTTCTAATTGGCTCCGGCTATACCAATCTTGAGCTGGTTGATGTCCTCTACAACATAAAAATCACGCCGGTAATCCTTGAGAAAGCCGCCACGATTCTCCCCTCTTTCGCCGAAGAGATCAGGGCTAAAGTACTGGAGAAGCTTGAGGAGAAGGGGATCAGGCTCCATACCAATGTTGACATTATCGAGAAGACAGGCACCACCGTAAGAACCGGAACAGGAAACTTCGATGCGGGCATGGTTGTTGTCTCCATCGGCGTAAAACCGAACAGTTCGCTCTTCTCGGCTGCCGGTGGCGAGTTGGGAGTGGGCGGAGCGGTGAAAGTTGACCGCTACTTGCGGACGAATCTTCCTGACACCTTCGCTGCCGGCGACTGCGCCGAGCACTACGTCCGCCAACTCGGCAGAAACGGCTACATGCCGCTCGGGCCGGTGGCCAACAAGCAGGGAAGGCTTGCCGGCAGCAATATCGTCAATAACGGTGCCATGAAGATATTTTACGGCATCGACCAGACTGCGGTATTCAAGTTCTTCGATCTGACGGTGGCCACTACCGGTCTCAGTGAACGACAACTCCAGGAAAAAGGCGCGAATTACGTTAAAATCCACGTGGACACTCCGACCAGGGGTTCGTTCCCCGGAGGCGGCACAATGCGTGTGCTGCTCCTGTTCGAAAAAGAAACAGGATTGCTGCACGGCGCGCAGATGATAGGGCAGGATGTTGTGGCAAAACGACTTGACGTTCTTGCAACGGCGATCTACAAACAGATGACGGTGTTCGAACTGGCCGAACTTGATCTTAGTTACTCACCGTTCTATTCGCCGGTCTGGGACCCGCTCCTCATTGCGGCGAACAAAGCGGTCAAGAGCGTGTAAATATCCAGCGGGCGAAGCAGAAACATTATTCCAGCCAAACGTGCATATGATCGGCACGTCAGAAAGAGTATCCCATTATGAAGAAGCGGATTGTCATAACAGGCATGGGGTTTGGCGGAATCCGTGCGGCGCGGGTCCTGGCCGGCAAGGGGCACGATGTCGTGCTGGTGGACCGGAACAATTACCATCTGTTCCAGCCGCTACTCTACCAGGTTGCCACGGCAGGGCTAGAGCAGGAGTCGATCGCCCATTCGGTGCGCGCCATGGCCCGAAAATGGCCAGGCACCCGCTTTCATCTGTCCGAAGTGACCGGAGTTGATTTTGCCGCACGGGGAATACGGACCGACACCGGGCAGATTCCTTACGACTACCTCGTCATAGGCGCGGGGAGTGTCACCAATTTTTTCGGTCTTGACTCGGTGGAGCGCCACTCGTTCGACCTCAAGGAGCTGACAGACGCCGAGACACTCCGCAACCACATTCTCACTGCCTTCGAGAGGGCGGTCAACGAACCTGACCCGGCCAGGCAACGGGCACTGATGACGTTTGTCATTGTCGGCGGAGGGCCTACTGGAGTCGAGTTTGCCGGAGCGCTGATCGAGCTGGTTCATTTTGTCCTGGCCAAGGATTACCCGGAGCTGAGCACCAATGCGGCCAGAGTGGTGTTGGTGGAGGCCACCGCCAGGCTGCTGGCGGCCATGCCGGAGACACAAGGCAGCTATACCCTAAAAAAACTCCGCAGCATGTCCGTGGAGGTACTCCTCAATGCCCGGGTGGTGGACGCCGGGCCGGAGCGGGTCATCATGCATGACGGCGCTGTCATCCCGGCACACACCCTGTTCTGGTCTGCGGGAGTAAAAGCCGCACCGCTCGCGGCAACATTGGAGACATCTCAGAAAGGTGGCGGAAGGATTCCGGTAGAACCGGACCTGAGCCTCCCCGGCCACCCCGAGGTCTTCGTGATCGGCGACATGGCCTACCTGGAGCAGGACGGCTCGGCTCTCCCCATGACCGCGCCGGTGGCGATGCAGATGGGCATCCACGCCGGAAGAGTAATCATCGCCAGGGAAGCCGGCAAAACCCTTCCTCCCTTCCGCTACATCGACAAGGGGAGCATGGCCACAATAGGCCGGAATGCGGCCGTCGCGAGCGCCTTCGGCATGAACTTCCGGGGGTACTCGGCCTGGCTTGTCTGGCTGCTGCTGCACCTCTACTACCTAATCGGCTTTCGCAACCGTATCGTCGTCATGCTCAACTGGGTCTGGTACTACTGGTTTCATGAACGCCAAGTGCGACTCATCACCAGGCGCGAGGAGAGGCAGGATTAATAATCCTGACCTGCCGGCATATAATCTCCGAGCGCCTCTCGTCTTCCCACTGCTGCACTCTCTTTCTCCCCGATTTGAAACTCATTCCCGAATAAGCAATTTGTTGATCTACATCAAACCTCTTTGCCGGTTTTACGGATATTCTAAAACCATCATAAGGCTAGGAGGCACCCAATGGAATTCAGAAACGGACTTGGCGACAAAGCGATACAGGATGTCATGCAGAGTTATCCGGAGATCGGCGAGATTCTCGTACGCTACGATATCGGCTGCACAACCTGCAAGGTAGGAATATGCCTGTTGAAAGACGTGGTGGCTATTCACGGCCTGTCAAAGGAAGACGAAGCAAACATCGAGTTGGAAATAAACGAAAATTTAGCGGCAAAGGGAGTTTAATCATGGGAAATTTGGGATGCGGCTGCCAGGGCAGCATGGCAAAGGTAATCGAAAGACCGGCAAATAATGAGTCAAACAACGTAAAAGCGACCTCTGAGCTCGCACAGTGGCCGGTACAGCTCCACCTTGTTCCGCCCACCGCTCCGTACTTCAAGAACACGGATATCCTGGTATGCGCCGACTGTGTGGCTTTCGCCATGGGGAGTATGCATCAGGACCTGCTGAAAGGGAAAGCACTGGCGATCGCCTGCCCGAAGCTGGATGACACAACCAACTATGTGGAGAAGCTGGCCACGATCTTCAGCGTCAACGAAACACCACGGGTTACCGTGGCAATCATGGAAGTCCCCTGCTGCAGAGGTCTGGACATCATGGTCAAAGAGGCCGTCCAGAAAAGCGGCAGAAATATTATTGTGGAGTCCGTGACAATCGGCATCGACGGCAACAGGAGGAACTGATGAAAACAGACATTACCCAGGCTCTGGTGGACGAACACCGACTAATTCTGCGCATGATCACGCTGCTGGAGCGGAATGCCCCCCGCACAGCAGCAGGTGACTATACCAATTGGCAATTCTATCTTGACGGTGTTGATTTTATCCGTAATTACGCTGACCGTTTTCACCATGCCAAAGAAGAGGATGTGCTTTTTACCGCTCTGGTAAATAACGGCATGCCGCGCGAGAACAGTCCGGTTGCCGCCATGCTTATGGAGCACGATCAGGGGAGAACGTATGTGCTGGGAATGGAGACGGCGGTGCGGGAAACATTGGACGGTCTTCCGGGACGAGAGAATGTAATCGCCGAAAACGCTTTGGCCTATGCGGCACTGTTGCGTGACCATATCGCCAAGGAGGATGACATCCTCTATCCGCTGGCGGAACGGCTTATCCCTGAAACCATGCGCGAGGGGATTTTAAAAGGGTACGGGCTGGCTGAGGTTCAGGCGACGACAGGTTTCAGCGAGCAGTACCGGAATCTGATTGCAACATATGAGCAGGAATAGCTGGACAACGTGTGACAAAAGAGTCGGGGCCACTCACAGGTGCCCCGACTCTTTTACAACTCTCCAACGAACTCCATCAGCAGGGCGTTAAAGACCTCAGGCTGTTCCCAATGTGGTGAGTGGCCGGCATCCGGGATCACCTGTATCTCGTCCCGCCACAGGGTGGGAAGGGGGAGGCCCCGGATATACGAGAGGTTCACCAGCGGGTCAAGTTCGCCATGGATGACCGCCAACGGCTTGTCGAGATTGGCAACGGCCGAAACCTCATCCGTATAGTTCCCCTCAGCTACGCTCACTCCCAACACCTCCCGTGCCCTGCCGTCCGTCCGTTTCATGTCCTCAATAAAGAACGTCGAAATCCGGCTGTCAGGCTTGAAGAATCCGGCAGTTACGACAGCGACCTCTTCTTCGCTCAGATCGCTTTTGAATGACAGGGGGAACAGCGGATTGGGGAGAAATGCATCGGCAGCCATCGGTTTTCCGACCGGCGGGGTTCCAAATATCATTAACCCGGCGGAGTCGGGCAGGCGTCCGCTTGCCTCAAGAAGGACATGACCGCCAAGGGACCAGCCGACAAGAACTGCGTCATCAATTTCAAGCCTCTTTGCAAATTCGGATACCAAGGTGGCATATGCCGGAAGAGTGTAGGCAGAGTCCGGATCAGGCGCAGGCACTGACTCGCCATGTCCCGGAAGATCCAGAGCGACAAGGCGGAATCTTTCTCCAAGGTGGCTTTCAAACTGCCTTGCAAAGGAGAGGCCGGACATGGAATTGCCGTGGATGAACAGGACCGGTTGCCCCTTCCCGGCACTTTCGTAATAAGCAATCTTTTGATTATGTATCTCAATTCTTTTGTGAATCATGACGTTCCTCTTTGTTAGCCCGCGTTGCAGGCATTCCGGATAATTGCCACGGCGGCGGCCCTCGATTCTACGCCAAGCTTGGTGAATATATGCTCCAGATGCTTATCCACTGTACGCTTGCTCATGTCGAGGATAACGGCAATCTCCACGTTCGACTTCCCTCTTGTAAGCCATAGCAATACTTCTGTCTCGCGTCTGGAAAGGCCGTAATTTTGCAGATTCTGAAGTAGAACGCCGGGGTCGGTCTCGGTTATAAAGAGGATGCTGTCACCAGTGGTTACATCGTTCATCA
>JANYBN010000031.1 GCA_025360785.1 Geobacter sp. | reverse complement strand
AGTGTTACTCTCTTCGGGGCAGGTCATGGTTTCTTCTCCTCTCTGGTTGGGTTTGACGATTCACCAAAAGAAGAGAATGACCCTGACCTGCTTTTTTGTCAGGATTATTCTAATTTACAGAAAGAACGATACACTAACGTCTACTGGCAGGTATTGGGGCATCAATTCATTGAATATGACGACCAGGGTTACATCTATGACAATCCCTACGTCTTGCGGGGACTTACCGTACAAGGCGTACAATGGGCCTTCTGCAACGTAATAACCGGTAACTGGCATCCGCTCACCTGGCTTTCACACATGCTGGATGCAGAATTATTCGGTATGCAGCCGGGTGGGCATCATCTCATAAGTGTTGCCCTGCATACTACGAACGCCATACTGTTGTTTCTCATGCTGAACAGATTCACAGGAGCGCTGTGGAGAAGCGCCGTAGTTGCTGCGCTGTTTGCTCTTCATCCGCTCCATGTAGAATCAGTGGCCTGGGCATCGGAGCGAAAGGATGTTTTGAGCGCTTTGTTCTGGATGCTGACCCTGTATTTTTACGCAGGTTATGTCAAACGGCCGGAAACAAAAACATATATCCTGATCATCATCTGCTTCATACTTGGCCTGATGGCGAAGCCGATGCTTGTCTCCCTTCCTTTGGTGATGCTGCTCCTGGATTACTGGCCTTTAGGCCGATTCGAAGAGTCCGGGAGCAGGCCGTTGGTCAGCATAAATGCCTCTTTGCTGAAAGAAAAATATCCTTTTTTTGCGATAGCCACGATCTTTTCCATAATCGCCTTTCTCGCCCAGAATAAGGGGGAAGCGGTTATCTCACTGGACGAGATACCATTCTTAAACCGCCTTGCCAACGCCTTTGTTGCGTGCCATTCGTATCTCGGCAAAACTCTCATTCCTCTGGATCTGTCAGTTTTCTATCCATTCCCAAGTCATATTTCACTCTGGAAATCTCTGGGCGCTTGCATAATCATCATAATTGTCACCGTAGCCTTGTTTCGGGTGCGTCAGCGCCAACCGTGGCTGATAACAGGCTGGCTTTGGTATCTTGTTACTCTCCTGCCGGTTATCGGAATTGTGCAGGTGGGTATGCAGGGAATGGCAGATCGTTACACCTATATACCGCTGATCGGTATCTTTATACTGGGGGTCTGGGGTGTCGCAGAAATATCGGGAAGTATGGCGCATCGTCGCCTGCTCCTTGCCGGATTGACCTCGGCGATCATCCTCATCTGTTGCTTCGTATCCGTTCGACAGGTTTCATACTGGAAAAATACATCTACTCTCTTTACTCATGCCCTTGTCTCCAATCCAGACAATTACATGGCTCACACTGTTCTTGGACGTGAATCAAGGCGGGACGGGAATCCGGATAAAGCGATTCACCACTTTAATGAAGCAATCAGGATAGCGCCTTGGTATCAGATTTCTTATATCAACATGGGGGATATCCTGATCAGTCTCCAAAACTACGACCAGGCAATTATATTCCTTGAAAAGGTGTTGGAACTGAATTGGCAGTTATATGAAGATCCGTACGAGGCTCATTACCTTTTAGGTCTTGCGTTAAGTAAAACAGGGCGAATAACGGAAGCGGCAAGCCATTTTGAAGCTTCAATGCGCTTGAATCGTAATCCGGGTACGTCAGCAGCATATTGCAACCAGGCGTTTATGTTAAGCAAATTAGGACGGCTTGATGAGGCAATAGTTTATTATGGCAAGGCTCTGGATATCAATCCTGCTAATGTGGAATGCCGCAACAATTTGGGAATTGCGCTTGCACAAAAAGGCCGACCGGATGAGGCTGTCCGGCATTTTGAAGAAGTATTGAGAATCAAACCGGACTTTGATGTTGTTAGGAGTAATATGAAACAGGCGCAAATACAAATGATGGATAAAAAGTCAACCAAGTAGCTGTTTTCATGAGTTGTAAATAAAATTCCAGATGTAGGGACTGAAATGGGGGGAGTATGGAAAACTGTATTTTCTGTAAAATTATTCGTGGCGAAATACCGTCAAAGAAGGTATTTGAGGAAGAACAGTTGCTCGTTGTCGAAGATGTTAATCCACAGGCGCCGCTGCATCTGCTGCTGCTGCCTAAAAAGCATTTTGTAAACTGCCTCGATATGACCTCCGATGAGGATGCGCTGGTCGGTTATGCCATCCGGAAGGGTGGCGAAATCGCCCGTGAGAAGGGGTATTCCGACTCTGGTTTTCGCATTGTCCAGAATAACGGGGCGGGGGCGGGACAGTCGGTCTTTCACATTCACTTTCACTTGTTGGCAGGGCGTGGTTTCAGCTGGCCTCCGGGGTAGACACTCTCTATTTAAAACACAAAATAAAGCTCGCTGGAAATATCCGGCGGACTTTATTACGTTTATGAGAGTGTGGATTTAAAAAGTCATCAACCGCTTGATCAATCCCGGAAACGCGATATCGGTTGTCATAATTACCGTCAGTACGATCATCGTCACTACGGTCAGCCAGGCGATGCTGTTGAATACCGGGCCGTTGACATAGGTTCCCATCAGGTTCTTATCATTGATCAGCTTGATCATGAACATCAGCACAAACGGCAGAACTGCACCGTTGACAACCTGCGAGATGAACATGATCGTCATCAAAGGCGCATTCGGCATCAGGATCAGGCCGGCACTGATGACGATGATGATCGTGAACAGCCAGAAAAACTGCGGTGCCTGCTCGAAGTCCTTATTGACCCCTGATTCCCATCCCATACCTTCGCATATGTAGTAAGCAGTGGAAAGCGGCAGGATACAGGCGGCAAAAAGCGAGGCGTTGAACA
This sequence comes from Geobacter sp., assembly GCA_025360785.1. GTDB lineage: Bacteria > Desulfobacterota > Desulfuromonadia > Geobacterales > Pseudopelobacteraceae > JACRCG01. The sequence continues at coordinate 22,796 of JANYBN010000031.1, read as the reverse complement.
GCCCGAACGCGAACAGTGCCGAGGCGTGATGACCAACCAGGGGTTTCAGCGCCAATGCAGCGTCGGCGGCGGTTTCGATCTTCAGACCATGCAGGTGGATAGTTGATGCGCAGGCAACCATCATGAAGAAAGCTACCACGATGGCCATGATGCAGCCGAAGATGACGTCCACCCGTGAAAAATTATACTGATCGGCGGTAATCCCTTTTTCAACGACCGCCGCCTGCTGATAGAACTGCATCCAGGGGGCGATGGTGGTGCCGACGATGCCGATCAGGGTCATCAGGTAGGCGCTGTCGGTTTTGAAGGTGGGGGTGACGGTTGCTTTCATGACGACCGTCCAGTTCGGCCCGGCCATAAAGGCGGCGATCGGATAGGCGATGTAGACCAGGCACGCTACCAGAAACACCTTTTCGACGACCTTGTATGAACCCTTGACGATCAGCAGCCAGACAAGAACCGCGCAGGTCGGCACCGAAATGTATTTGCTGATACCGAAAATTTCAAGGCTGGCGGCGATGCCGGCGAACTCGGAGATGGAGTTGCCCATATTGGTCAGCAGCAGAGCGATCATGACGTAGAAGGTGACCTTGACGCCGAATGATTCACGGATCAGATCTGACAATCCCTTGCCGGTGACGGCCCCCATGCGCGCGCACATCTCCTGGACCACGACCAGCGCAATCGTGGTTGGTATCATCATCCATAGTATCGAGTAGCCGTAGTTGGCTGCGGCCAGCGAATAGGTGGTGATGCCTCCGGCGTCGTTATCGACATTGGCGGTTATGATGCCGGGCCCGAGGATAGCCAGGAAGATCATGACATTCCGTGGGCTGAAGCTCTTGAGCGGCTTCAGGAATCTGAATTGTGAAATATAGTTGAACATAAAGACCTAAGTTTCTAGCGCCGCTTGATTTTGATGATCTGTGGCAGGTAATGCGCCAGTACATCGTCAACGGTGACGATGCCGGCCATTTTATCTTCGGAGTCAAGTACCGGTATGGCAATAAGGTCGTACTTGGCAAGCGTTTCCAGCATGTCCTCCGGCCCCGCATCGATATGCACGAACTTGATGTTTTCTTCCATGATATCGGTGATATGCGTTTCCGGCGGATTCATGATCAACCCTTTGAGGGAGACGACACCTTCGAGCTGGTCATCTGCGGTGACGACATAGCCGTAGAAGATCGTTTCTACTTCGTCTGCGCACCCCTTGAGGATTTCCAGAGCACGACCAACGGTGATATCTGACGTGAGTCTCAGGTAGTCCGGGTTCATCAAGCCGCCAGCCGAATCCTCTTCATGCTCCAGCAACTCCTGAATGTCTTCGGCATCTTCCTGGTCCATCATGTCCAACAGTTCCTGAGCTTTCTGCTCAGGCAGGTCGCTGAGGACGTCAGCAGCTTCGTCCGGCTCCATCTCCTCCAGAATGTCGGACATCTGTTCATTGTCCAATTGATTGATGACAAGGTTCCGCATGTCCGCTTCAAGTTCGTAGATAGTGTCGCCGGTTGTCTCGGCATCAATGGTATCCAGCACTGTGCGGATGCTCTGGATCGGTATGTTTTCAATGATGTCGGCCAGGTCGGCAGGATGCATCTCGTTCATCTGGTCGCGGGCGATTTTAAGCGCCAGTTTCGAGGAGTTGATTTCGAGCGGCTGGACATATTCCCAACTGATCTCGGCATGAGGTATGTCGCGCTTGATCGCCCGGGCAAAACGCTCTCCAAAACGCTCATAGCCAAGGCGTCTCAGCAGGCCGCGAAACCCTATATCTACCGAAAATATGCATAGCTTGTGGTTCAGCTTGCCGAGCTTGATGTCATTCACGCGAACAACTTTAGCGCCGTCCACATCGACGATCTGTTTGTCAAGCAGGTCACGCTTGACGAGAATATCGCCTTCAACGGGTATATAATTGTCCAGGCGGTGTGGTTTGATGCTTCCGGTTGAAATCACCACGTGGGTAAAGAGTGCAACCTCACCCCAGGGGAGGGTCTTTATCCCCTTGCGAGATTTGATTACGATGTGCGAAACCTCCGGGAATACTTCTCCCGGAACCATGATCAGGTCACGCAGGATGCCGATCTGATCACCATTGCTGTTGATCACCGAGCGGCCGATGACCGAACTGAGGTAGATTTCATTGATTTCAATCGTCATAATTCAAGCCTTTGTAAAAACGTAAAGAGGCCCTTTCGGGAAGAAAGGGCCTCTACAAAGATGCGACCAACCACTTCCCCCCTGGTTGACTTTCGGCAGTGCACAACGTAGGAATAATTCCAGCTACATTGGATTAAGCCTTAATCCGGCAAAATCTGGTAACCACATTGGCGTCTTTCGACGTTTCTGGGTAGTAGCATCTTTTTGTGCAAACGCCTCAATCTAACGAGGAATATGTAACCTAAATTTATAGCTGTGGGACTTGGAATTGTCAATATTAAATAAGAACGGCCTGCGAGTTTATACGCAGGCCGTTCTTATTTAAAGTCGAGCAAGTTGGCAAGACAGAAATTCTGCTACAAGTTGCCTGCACCACCAATGATTGTCCCTGTTTTGCACAAACGCAAATATTGGCTACCTGTGTATTTGCAATTGTGCAAATCACGTCAGATTACGGTTGTGCCGTCTAAACATACTGATATTACAGTTAATATTTTGCATTTGTCTCTGTTTACGATTCTTTGCCCGTCGTCCAATTACATCCTGATAGTTTGAAATGTCTTTGCAATTATGCAAATAAGGAGGCTTTGCGTTCTGATGTAAGTATGGCTTAAATTAGGTAATGTACTGATAATAAACACTTATATATTGTATTTAGCGGCTTGGCACGGGAAGTGCTGTATACATTTTCAGAACGTTAGGAGAGGACATCAATGGAAAAATCGGACATCTGTCCATTTTATGGAAAAAACGATGATTACTGCGATGTCGGTTGTGAGTACATTTCACCACATGACGTCAACATGATCATCCGGTACTGCAGCGGCAGACATGCCCAATGCTCAAAATACCTGGAGCTTACTGATCGTTTTCATGGTGATCTGCCTCAAAACAGTCAAGTACAGAATGCAAATATTATCGGCAGATCGAAAGGAGAAGCAAATGTTTTACAACCTTACGCTGAGTCACAATAGTTTACAGCTGGCCCTGGCCCTTACAGTTTCTGTACTGTTTCTAGTAATCACGTTAACAAAGGAGAAGAGAAATGAGCGAAAGAGAGCTTGAACTGCTGAATAGAATAGAAGAGCTGGAACGCCATACCTGGCGCAACAGCGCCATCCTGCGTTCGGTCGCCATGGTGGCCTTCACAAGTATAATCGGCTTTATAATCGCTTCCGGCGTTGTCGGTGGTGGTCACGGAAGCCATTGGTCCGGCCCAGCCTGGAACACCATGTGGCTGTACGGTCTGTTTGCCGCCAATGCTGTATCAATGTTCTGGACCACACACAAGGAATAGGGGGAATACGCTAATGCCAATGAAAATTACTCATGCAATCATGCTTCTGGTGGTCTGTGTCCTCTGTGCCGGCTTCAGTATGCAACTCTTTTGTGGACTTGACGAGATGATGGGCGACCAGTACTGGGTCGTTGACCAGACTCAGGGCGACCATGGCTGGTACGCAATGGGGCTTCTGCCGCACCTTAACAAGATGCCCAAGGATGTGGTCAAGGCGGTTAATACCGACCCGCTTGCCAAAGAAAAATACGTTATCTATGCTCAGAACGGCGACTTTGCCGGTAAGTCGGTCTACGGTATCTGCTTCGGCATCCCGCTGATCATGTACCTGATCTGGTTTGCCTTTATCATCGGCTTCCCGGATCGGGTTGATCCCTATCTGCTGCCGCGCAAGATCTTCACCATCGCGGTCATCACCTGCTGTTCGGTGATCGTCAATCTGTTCCTGATGCGCATTGCCGGTGACTTCGCCCGTGATCCGATGTCGCGAATCGCCAACCTGGCGGGTAACCACGCATCGCTACTGTTCCATAATGGTGGTATCTGGTTTGCTATCCTTTTTTCGGCGCTCGGTACCCACAGCCACTCTTTCGACGAGGTCAAGGCACCGGACAGCCGCAACTGGCAGACACAAGCCAACGAGAAGTTCAACTGGATGTTCACTCTGCTGGGTGTCGTGACCGTGCTTGAAGTCATTCTGGTCAAGAACAAGCTCGCCCTGCCTGATGCCGCTGTAGACTACTCGGTCTGGATCATCTGGGTGGTTATATTTATGCGGATGTACGGTTTCTCCCCGAAATACTGGATCAAACGCCCCACCGGGCTTGCTATCATGGTTGTCGGCACGCTGCTGACACTGCCTGTGTTTTATCTGCTTGAGCGAGTGACCGGCACCCTGGGTGCAGGCTTTGCCTCGCCGATTCTGGCCAAGGCGTTGGGAGCTGAAAACCAGAATATAGGCCTGTCGCTGATGGTCTCGATCTACCTTGTCTTCTGGATGGAGTTTGCAACAGCTATCCGCATGAACGGCCCGGCTAAAAAAGCCGTGGCTCAAAAACTCTAGTCGGGGGAACGAACAATGACTGATATCAAAAACAAGGGCTGGACCGTAGTATCTGCGGGTCTTGCCATCAACCTGGCTCTCGGAGTGCTGTACGCCTGGAGTGTCTTTAAAGGGGCCATCAAGGCCTCCATAGAAAAGGGCGGACCGGATGCATTCCAGTGGGATATAGCCTCCATTAACGACCCGTATGCGATTTGCTGCCTGGCCTTTGCCTTCTCGATGATCCTGGCCGGCAAATGCCAGGACAAGATCGGCCCGGCCCGAACCGCGCTTATCGGCGGCGTACTTGTCGGAGCTGGTTTCATGCTGATGGCGTTCTCCAGCACCTACATGTCCTGGGTGCTCGGTTTTGGCGTACTGGCCGGCAGCGGCTTCGGTTTCGGCTACTCGGCAGCCACACCACCGGCCCTGAAATGGTTTTCACCATCCAAGACCGGTCTCATCGCCGGAATAGTTGTCGGTGGTTTCGGCATCGCACCGGTCTACATCGCACCGCTTGCTTCCTACCTGATCGGCGCCTTCGGCATCCCGAAAGCCATGATGTTTCTCGGCATCGGCTTTACGATTGTCGTCTGCGGTCTTTCCTTTCTGCTTGCCAACCCGCCGCAAGGGTTTGTGCCGGCTGAGCCGGCTGATCCAGGTCCGCTGGCCAAGCTGAATGCTAAAAAACCGGTAGTTAATGCGACCGTCAGCGAGATGCTGCGCAACTATAAGTTCTATGTTCTCTGGGTAACCTTCTTCATCGGTTCGGGTGCCGGATTGATGGTCATCGGCAGCGTTGCCGGACTGGCCAAGAAGAGCATGGGGCCGATGGCCTTCGTGGCTGTAGCAATCATGGCGGTAGGAAACGCCGGTGGCCGTGTTGTGGCGGGCGTGCTTTCCGACAAGATCGGTCGCCGCGCAACGCTCTTTATTATGCTCTCGATGCAGGCCGTAATGATGTTCATCGCCATGGCGGTGATCAATTCCGGCAGCGCCGTGCTGCTGGTTCTTCTGGCTTCCTTCATCGGCTTCAATTACGGATCAAACCTCTGTCTTTTCCCCTCCTTTGCCAAGGATTACTGGGGAACAAAGAATTATGGTCTGAATTACGGCGCGCTCTTTACCGCCTGGGGTGTCGGTGGTTTTGTCATGGGCAAGGTATCCGAGATGATCAATGCCCAACCGGGCGGCCTCGGCAAGTCGTTCATGCTTTCCGGGATTCTGCTGGCCGGTGGGGCAGCAATGACCATCTTCCTCGCCGAGCTCAAACCGGTGACAGCTATTGATGCAGAGCCTTCCCAGTGGAAAGAATTCTGGTCGGAGTTCAGGCTTGGCGCCAAGGTATTCGTCGGCTTTGAACAGGCTCAGGTTCGTGTGCCTCGCTCGATGTAATCAAGTTTTACCCTGCTGTACCCGTAGTACCTGAAATAGCCTATCGGCACTGTTTACTGCCATTAACAGGAAAGCCCCCCGGGAAACCGGGGGGCTTTTAATTTTTTGATTTCTTGGCACACTTGGCGCCTTTGCGGTAATGAACTGCTCTTTCAGGATGGTTTTATTTATTGGCTGGACAAGTTGATGTGAATAATGCAATGTGCAGCGCATTTAAGCCATGCTAATTACATCACTTCAACATAGCATGTATGTATTCGTGCTGATCCTCTGTCTGGCTCTCACCCCGCGCATTTCATATGCCGCGTGCGAAGAGCGTGCAGACGCCCTGGAACTGTTCAGCGCCAGCCGGATTGTTTCATCCACCGCCGCACGTGCCCCCAAGCCGCTTTCACTGACTGCCGAAAACGTCACCGTAATTACCCGTGCAGAGATCGGACGGCTTAACGCCCACACGCTGACTGACGTACTCGATACCATCACAGGAATTCAGATCCAGAGAAACGGCGGTCCCGGCGGCCTTGCCTATACCTATATCCAGAGTGCGTCCCCCTTCCATCAGCTGGTCATGATTGACGGCGTTTCCCTGGACAATATCAACAACGATGCCGATACCGGCATCATTCCCGCCCGGATCATCGAGCGGATCGAGATCATCAAGGGGGCCGGGGGCAGGCGCTGGGCGGCGTGATCAACGTCATCACCATTGCGCCGGAGCGAAGCCGTCTTGTCGGCGGCAGCGTAGACGCTTCCATCGGCGAGCGCACCACTGCCGACACCGGGGCAAATTTTACCGGATCCAGCGGCAGTCTCGGCTATTTCCTCTCCGGCGGGCGGCTAGGCTCCGACGGTTTACTCCCCCATTCAAAGCTCGACTCCGCATATATCTATGGGAAACTCGACTATAAACTCCCCGGGCGAGGCTATCTGACCGGGACGGTTCATTACAGCGGCGCTGACCGTGAGCACCTCTATGTTCCCCAGAGTAACATGATGAATGATGTCGATGTTCGCTACCTCTATACCACCCTGCAGCTGCAGCGTCCACTCGGCGACCGGCTGGAGCTGGAAGTAAAGGGGCATTATGCGAAGCGTGATATGGATAGTGAACAAAAACGGATAAGTGACGGTTCCCTCTTCGATCTACTCCAGGACCGTGAAGATGCCTACGGCCTGACAGCACAGATGGTCTGGCGCGGCGATCACCACCTGCTGGTGGCCGGTACTGAATATAAACATAAAGAATTCCGCGTTGCAGACAGCTTCGATCCGACGATCCAGTTACCGAAGCACAGCAGGAACTTTGACCGTTACGGACTGTTTCTCAATGATACTATAACCATCGGTCCACTGTCGGTGACACCGGGGGGGCGCTTTGACAGCTGCCCTCTCGGTGACCGGTTCAGCCCCTCCATCGGGGTTACCTGGCAGGTTACTGACCAGACCCTGCTGCGCGGCTATACCGCCCACGGCTACAGTGCCCCCCGTTATACAAAAGACGGGGAAACGGCTGACATCCTGACCGGCCAGATCGGAGCAGAGAGCCTTGCCATCCCGTGCCTCTGGCTGAAGGGAACGCTCTTCCGCAACGATACCAGCAATGTCCGGGACATATTCAATCAGGACACTAACATACCCGAGCGTCGCATCGCTTTCGGGTCTGAGCTGGAGATTCGTACCGTACCGGTATGGAACACCTCGCTGGGGACGGGCTGGACCTATACCGACACGTACCGGGCCGGCGACGATTCCACGGTGTACCTGCCGAGCCAGACCGTGCAGCTTATGTTGCGCTATGACGACAAAAAATACCGCGGAGTGCTGACCGGCCGTCATGTCTGGTGGCACAGCAATCCGGCATTTGAAGGACGGTATTCCGGTATGACCTGGGATCTGCATCTGGGGGCAAAGCTCTACAAGAGCGAGCAGAACTCTCTTGAGCTGTTTTTTTCCGGCCACAATCTCTTCGACACTGCGCAGTACCCCGATGTTTATACTCCCAATACGGGGCGCTGGTTCGAGGGTGGGATGAAAGTACGGTTCTGATCGCCTGTTCAAATTCAGTCAAAAGCTCCCCCCTCATCCGCCCCTACGGGGCACCTTCTCCCTCATGGAGAAGGAATAAAAGTATCCCCTTGTCCATAAGGACCCACGGGCCTTGAGGGAGAAGGGAAAAGAGCTATCCCATATACCCCAGATCCTGCCTCACAATCGTCTCCAACGAGGCATCCAGCATCGCCCGGCGGCAATCCACGCCATCTATCGCCCCGGTTTTCAGTTTGCGGAAGAAGCGGCAGCCGCCGAAGCAGAGCGGCAGATAGGCGCACTCCAGGCATTCGTCGGTTTTCCAGAGGTCCAGATTGTGGGATTTGTGGTAATCGCCCACACCGTTGGCCAGGCTCCCCACCTGCATATCTTCCTGTCCCATGAAGATGGGGCATTTGTAAAGTCCGCCGTCGTACCCAACCACCAGATCGTTCTCAAACTCAACCATGCAGGCGCCAGGTTTCAGTTTTGGGGCGGGGAACCCGCGCTTCATGATCTCCTCCCGCAGAAACAGTCCGGCCGCGATCACCCACGGTTCATCGGTGCAGGCGCAGGTTGAGCCGACATCTCCGGCCATGCTGCCGTCAGCCTTGGGCATGACCGGGCTGAACCCGACCGCCTTAAAGTTGCCGGGTACGATCCCCACGGCAATCAGGGTGTCTAGCAGCTCCTGGAAACGGTGGAAGTTTTCTCGGGTGTAGTTGCCGCCCAGATCGATCGGCACCATCTCGTATATTTCCTGGAGGTTGGCCAGGATCGTCGCGAAGCTCCCTTTGCCGGAGACAAAGGGGCGCTGCCGGTCGTGAATCCACTCTGGTCCGTCCAGAGTCGTCCTGACCGCTGCCAGCCCGAGCGGCAACAATTCCTCAACCACATTGCGGGTCAGCAGAGTGCCGTTGCTGATGATGTTGAAAGCATAGGCCACACGATGTTCACGTGCTGCCGCGCCCAGCTCCGAAGCGATTCGTTTCAGCATCGGCAGCGCCATGAGCGCCTCGCCACCGTAGAAATCCATAGTCACATCCAGACCGGCAGCCATGCGCTCCGTAACCCGCTGCACCAGCAGGTCGGCGGTGACATCGTTCATCACCAGCCGACCCCGGAAGGGATCTTCAAAGCAGTAGCCACAGGCCAAATTGCACTCCAGAGTCAGGGTCACCAGCACGGCAAAGCTCTTGTTCTTGCGATTTATTGTCTCAAAGGTCGCAAGCATTTCCTCGCGTTCGGCGTCCCGGTCCGGCACCAGCACTCCCAACCGCAGCAGTGTTTCGCGCTCTTTGTTGGAAAGATCGCCCCCGGTGCTGACCTTCTCCCAGAGCGCTTCGGAACATTCCAACACCGCACAGCGCCGGGTGGCGACCAGCAGCACTCGTCCAGGCTTATCGGCGCAGGGGTAAATTTTGAGATAGCGGGAGATTTCCATAAATTCCTTTATCAATAACCGTTATTTAACAATATTTCTGCAAAATGAAATTCCGTCATAAAAACTTTTAAACCACCTACTGGCATGCGATAGTTGGTTGCTGTCTAAGCGATCGTGCATGGCAGATATTACGTTAATTAACGGCATATATGCTAGAATCACGTCAAACAATCAATCCCTTTGTAGATGGTTTTCAAAAACAATTGACCGACCCAAAAGTGAGTGGGGAGGGTCGCCCCTCCCCACTGGGTGGTTATTTGATTTTTATTACGGCTGTAGAGCAGGTACAGGACATCAATGCTTCTGTACTCTGCCCCTCTTCCAGAACCAGCAGGTCACTGATTTTTTCACTCATTTCGTATCACCACCTTTCATATTGTATACAATCCGCTATAGACAACGAACCGTTATCCATGATATTATGCACGTACCATTCCATGCAATTTAATCTCTCTTTACATACCCTGCGGGCATTCTTCCTGACTCTCTGTCTGGCTGTTCTGTTGATTCCTTCTCTTTCGTGGGGAGAGGAAGAAGAAGATACTGTCGGGCTGTTCAGCGCTTTTCAGACAACAACTTCCACCGCATCCCGTGCACCCAAACCACTTTCCCAGACCGCCGAGAATATCACCGTTGTCACTGCCGATGAAATCAAGCAGCTCAACGCCCACACTCTGACGGACGTGTTGAACACCATCACCGGCCTTCAGCTTTCGCACTCTGGCGTCCCAGGCAGCACGGCCACTACCAACATCCAAAGCTCCGCTAACAACCAAAACCTGATAATGGTGGATGGCGTACCTCTTAACTCTTTGGGAGATAACGTCTCCGACATCAGCTCAATCCCGGCCCGAATCATCGAACGGATCGAGATCGTCAAAGGGGCGGCATCCTCAAGCTGGGGCCAGGCTCTGGGTGGAGTAATCAATGTAGTCACCAAGTCGCCTGAACAGGGCCGCAGCATCGGCGGCAGCGCCAGCGCCTCGATCGGCAATAGCACTACGATAGACAGTGGCGCCGAACTCTCCGGCACCAGCGGCAGTCTTGGATACTATCTTTCCGGTGGCTACCTCGGCTCCAACGGTCTGCTGCCCCATATTACCACCGACTCCAAAAACGCCTATGCCAAGCTGATTTACGTCCTGCCGGACCGGAGTCAGTTCTGGGGCACGTTCCGTTATTCCAATGCCAACCGGGGAGACGTTTTCGCCCCTGACCCCGCGTATGATTTCCAACAGAAATCGGACATCCGCAATCTTTACGCCACCTTCGGCTACCGGCGTTTGCTGACCGAAAATATTGAGCTGGAGCTAAACGCCAGCCACGCCGCAAGGGACTTTGTTTCTCCAATTAACTTAATCAGCGATGGTAGCCTCGTGCAGTCCCTTGATACCAAAGATCGGGTCAGCAGCGGAAGCGCAAAGCTGATCTGGCGGGGTGAGAACAACCTGCTGGTAGTCGGTGCAGATTACGAACATGCGAACATCAAGACCACCGATACTCTGCTTGCGTCGGACGTACTCGATCGCACGGTGGATCGCTCTGGCGTCTACCTGAACGACACCATAACCTTGGGTCCGGTCTCCGTTACGCCTGGGTTGCGTTTTGATCAAACCGTGACCTCCGGCAACCAGTTCAGCTCCTCTCTGGGCGCTACCTGGCAATTGACCGACTCTACGCTACTGCGTGCCTATACGGGCCGAGGCTATAGCCTCTCCTACATCCTCCTGAATAATATTCCCTCCGAGAAGGTCTGGGCCACCCAGTTTGGCGTCGAGAGTAAAGCTGTACCGTACCTCTGGGTGAAGGGAACCCTCTTCCGTAACGAGATCTGGGATATTCAAGCCAATGATGCAGACGGTAAGCCCATAACCGAGAGGCATATCGCGCTCGGAACCGAGCTTGAGGTCCGCACCATTCCGGTACTGAATACCTCGCTGGGGGCCGGCTGGACCTTCACGGACACCACCCGCAGCAGTGACGGCTCCCAGATCGGTGGAGGAGTGCCCCGCCATACCGTACAACTCTCCGTACGTTATGACGACAAGCGTTATCGTGCCCAGCTGACCGGCCGCCACATTGATTGGAACTCTAACATTGAGCCGGGTTTCAACGGCAAATACAGCGGCCTGGTGTGGGACCTGCATCTGGGGGCCACTCTGCTGAAGAGAGAGAACTCTTCATTGGAGCTGTTCTTCTCCGGGCATAATCTTTTTAACAACGACCAGTATTGGGTTGATGCGCTTCCGACTACCGGTCGCTGGTTCGAAGGCGGAGTGAGGGTGAACTTCTGATGAGACGCCTTCTCCTGCTCATAATCGCCATGGCGACCCTGCTCCCCACCCTGGTTCAGGCCTATGATGTCCTCGTACTCCAGAGTCGCCGCGACCCTGGATACGAAGAGGTGCTGAAGGGCTTCCGCAGCGGCAACACCCCCTCGCAGCGGACCATCGTCCTGTCCGACTACGCCGAAGTTGACGTTGCTCGGATTGTACGCGAAGATTGCCCCAAAGTGATTCTGGCCGTGGGTGACGCCGCACTGACCGCTACCCGCAAGATTCAGCAGACTCCGGTGGTCGCCGTAATGTCGCTCGGCCTCCATAACCGGAAGTCTTCTCAGTTCAACCTGACCGGTATCGGTATGTTCGCTCTGCCGGAACGCTATATCGGCATGTTCAGGAATATGAAAATCAGGCGTGTCGGCGTGGTCTACAGCCCTGCCAAAAGCGGCTGGTACTTGCGGCTGGCCCGTCATGCCGCCGAGGAGGCCGGGATCGAACTGGTGACCCGCGAAGTCTCCGCACCCCGTGAGACCATCGGACAGCTTTCATCATTGACCGGCAAGGTGGATGCACTCTGGATGCTGCCCGATAGCACGGCCGTCACCAGAGAAACAACAGAGGCCTATTTACGCTTCGGCCAGCAGAATTCTGTCCCCGTAATATCATTTGCTGTCAATTATCTGGGCCTGGGGGCGGCAGCCGTGCTTGAAATTGATCGGGTTGCCATTGGTCGCCAGGCTAACGCCATCACTGCGGCACTCCTGAAGGGCAATAGTATTGATGGTATGGCGCTCGGTTTTCCAAATGACATAGCACTTAAAACCAATCCCAGCGTATTGAAAAATCTGGGTTACTCGTTTAATGAAGAGTGATTCCGGTTGCAATAAAAATCAGTTAATGATAGTAGTTTTTAACACTCTCCAGGGTATTTGCTGAAGAGTTAAGCCTATCGACCCTGTAAGGAATTGACCATGTCAATATATACGAGATTGTCATACTTCCGCGCCAGCTTTCGCTTCAAGCTTTTCCTTATCTTTACCCTGCTGACCCTTCTGATCGCCTCCCTTTTGAGTATTCTGTACACCGTCAGTGAAATTAATCAAAATCGGCGCATTGCCATCGAGCAGCTTCAGTTGCGGGCGCAGTTTCTGGCTGGATCAGTTCAACTTCCTCTGTATGCCGAAAACCGTGATGTATTGCGCCAGCTGGCTGATAAGGCTGCCCAGACGCCGGAAATCCGTGCCGTTGTGATTACTGCTCCAGACGGCAGGGTCCTGGCTGATTCACATCTGCCGGGCAGTTCCGTCCCAACTGAAGTGATCAGCCAGAGTGCAGAGGTGCACAGCAACCACCTGGCAGATTCTGTCGAAGCGTCCATGACCGGCGGCCGAGACGCTTCTGTTGCCCTGATCGGCTTCGTGCGCATGGATCGGGGAACTGCAGACCTGTCACGCTCTATTTGGCAGCTGGCCATGTTCTCGGCGACCATGGCCTTTGCCTTCTGGTTGACGGTCTCAATACTCTGTTATCTGGTGCTTCGGCGGGTAACGTATTCTTTCAACGCGCTGATGGAAGGCATAGATGTCATGCAGGGTGGCGACTTTACCACCCGGATCGATATTAAATCTGAAGATGAGCCGGGGAGGGCGGCACACGCCATCAACAACCTGGCGAGCGCATTACAGCAGCGCGGCGACGAAAACAGCCGTCTCCAGGAAGAACGCTTGGAACTTGAACGCCAGATGCTCAACACCCAGAAGCTGGAGAGCCTGGGGGTTATGGCGGGGGGCATTGCCCACGATTACAATAACCTGCTGCAGTCAATTCTCGGCAATATCGAACTTGCCTCGCTGAAACTTGCCCCGGACTCAGAACCACATAAATATATTGCCAACGCCATGAACTCGGGCAAGCATGCGGCCCATCTTACCGGTTTGATGCTGACTTACGTAGGCAAGGGCTTTATTGATAAAAAGGAACTGGACCTGAATGAGCTGGTCAGGGAAAATACCGACATGCTGAAGATGGCCGCTTCATCGACTGTTTCGATGGAACTGCATCTCGCCGGGAATCTGCCGGTCATATTTGCTGACGATGCTCATATTCAGCAGGTAGTAATGAATCTGATTATCAATGCAGCGGAATCAATCGAGAAACCGCCGGGTCTTATCCGGCTGACTACCGGTGTTCAAAACTGTGACCAGGGCTATCTGTCCGCCAGCCTGCTGGAAGAAAAACCGCCGCCTGGAAGCTATGTGTTTTTGGAAGTTGCCGATAACGGCTGCGGCATGAGTGCGGACATCCTCAAACGCCTGTTTGATCCCTTCTTTACAACCAAGTTCACCGGGCGCGGGCTCGGCATGTCGGCTGTTATGGGGATAATTAAAATACACAATGGCGCGCTCTTTGTGGAGAGCAAACCGGGTGAAGGCACAACCTTCAGGGTGCTGTTACCGGCCACGGAATCGGCAGTGCCGGACACGGACCCTCCTGTCTCCACGCTTGAAAGTGAAGGGACCAGCCAGCCGGAAGCCCCTGCACTACCGGAGATCCCTCTTTCCGGAGTCGCCCTGGTGGTCGATGATGAAAAGTCTGTCCTGAAAATATGCACAAAGATGGTTCAGCTCTGCGGCTTTACGGTGATAACGGCCCGGGACGGCGTCGAAGCGATTGCCAAATTTCGTGAACACGTTGATGATATTGTTGTGGTATTAATGGATCTGACCATGCCGAACATGGATGGTATTGCTGCCATGGGTGAAATTTACAGCATAAAGCCTGACATCAGGGTGATTCTCTCCAGCGGCTTCAATGAAGAGGAACTGAGTGAACGTATGACCGGTGCCCCACCTTCCGGTTTCATTCGCAAACCGTACAGCATGAATGTCCTAGAGACAGAATTTCGGAGAGTTATGCAGCCCGATTGATGTCTGACAGATGCCGTTCAGGCATAAAAAAGCCCCGCTTCCATTCAAGGAAAGCGGGGCTTTTTTATAATGTCGATCAGAACATGAACCGCCGCATACTGATATTCTGCAGCAGGCCGATGCCGATCATGGAGGTGATCATCGAGGTGCCGCCATAGGAGAAAAACGGCAGCGGTACGCCGACTACCGGGAACAAACCGATCACCATCCCCATGTTGATGACGATATGCCAGAAGAGCATGGCGGTTACTCCTACTGCGAGGAGGCCGCCGAAGCGATCATTGCAGCGCCTGGCGATGTTGAGCCCCCACAGCACCAGCGAAAGATAGAGGATAATCAGCAGCAGGCAGCCGATGAAACCCCATTCTTCGGCAAAAACAGAGAAGGCAAAATCGGTATGCTGCTCAGGGAGAAAGCGGAGCTGCGACTGGGTTCCCTTGACAAAACCCTTGCCGGTTAAGCCGCCTGAACCGACAGCAATTTTACTTTGTATGATGTGATAGCCGCTTCCTAGTCGTGAACGCTCCGGGTGCAGAAAATCCAGGACGCGGTTTTTCTGATACGGGTGCAACAGGAATGCCCAACCGATCCAGGACATTGGAATCGTAACGCTGACAAATGTCACAATGGTTGACCAGCGCAAGCCTACGTACATAACCATGGATACTGCTATCAGTATGACCAGGGTGGCTGTCCCCAGATCCGGCTGCTTCATTATTAACGCAGTCGGCAGGGCAAGAAGTCCCAGTGGTATGAGCACATCTCTGACAGTCAGGCCGCCGACCGATTGAAAGTTGTTGAAAAAACGGGCTAAGGTAACAATCATGACCAGCTTCATGATTTCTGACGGCTGGATACGGAACAATCCGAGGTTTAGCCAGCGGGTAGCCCCCATTGTCCGACTGCCTACGATGAGCACTGCAACCAGTAAAAGTACTAATAATCCATAAAACCAATATGACAGATCCTCAAGGATGTGGTAGTCAAGGCTGCATACTGACACTGAAATGATCATTCCAACCAGCATCCAGTAAATCTGTTTGATATAATAGGCCGTCCCAACGATCTTGTAGGGTGTTGTGGCGCTGTAGATATTCAAAATACCGAGCAGGCAGACAACCAGAACCAGTACGGACAGAACCCAGTCAATGTTTGTAAGAAGGCGACGATCAATCATGGGTGGCTTCTCCGCTGAGTCGGGGTTCTTTCACAACATTAGACCCCCCCGGTTCATTATTTTCATCGACGCCCTCCTCTTCCTCATCTTCATCTGCTGAGGCGTCTGCCTCCTTGCGGGGCGGCTTTTTGCTGTCAAAATATGCCTTCAAGATTCTGCCGGCAATGGGGGCAGCCGCCGCTCCGCCATGCTCACCATGCTCAATGACTACGGCAACTGCTATTTCAGGTTTATCAAACGGTGCAAACGCTACAAAAAGAGCATGATCACGGAATTGATAAGGGGTGGTTTTTTTGCTGTCGCGCAGCTTGACTACCTGTGATGTGCCGGTTTTCCCCGCCACTTTGACATCATACATCCGGGCCCCGGCACCGGTGCCGCCAGGTTCATTGACCACAGCCAGCATCCCCTTTTTGACGAGCCGGTACGACTCTTTGGAAAAAGAAGTGGTGCCAATGATTTCTGCGGCACTCTCCTTGAGCGTTTTTCCGTCGGCATCAACAATCCGTTTTACAAGATGGGGTCTATATATCGTGCCTTCATTGGCAATAGTTGCCGTCATTGATGCCATTTGAATCGGGGTCAAAAGGACTGCGCCCTGTCCGATTGCAACCGAAAGGGTCTCGCCATGAAACCACCGTTTGCCGAAGCGTTTCAACTTCCATTCCGACGCCGGGATAAGGCCGCTCCGTTCGTTCAGCAGTTCTACCCCGAGAGGCGCCCCGAGCTTGAAGGCTTGAGCTGCCGCCGCAATCTTGTCCACGCCCAGTTTTTCACCCAGCTGGTAATAAAACACATCACACGATTCCCGTAGTGACTTGATAAGATTGGTGGTCCTGTGTCCTTTTTTGTTCCAGCACTTGAACGTAGAGGTACCCAGATCGTAACTTCCTTTGCAATCAATCGACGTTGATTCGTTGATTAGATTGTCCTGAAGTCCTGCCAGAGCAGTAATCATTTTGAAGGTAGAACCGGGCGGGTACTGGCCGCTGAGCGCCTTGTTCTCAAGTGGATGCCGTTTGTCGTCAAGATATCCCTGCCAGACATCTTCCGGCATCTTGCCGCTGAAAAGGGCCGGATCGAAGCCGGGATTGCTGACGAAGGCCAGTATCTCACCATTGGTGACATCCATCGCAACTGCCGCGCCTGCCTGCTCGCCAAAGGCCTGCTCGGCCTTTTTTTGTACCGCTGCATCGATAGTCAATACTACGCTGTTGCCGACCGACGGATAGCTCTCTGAGATAGTCCGCAATACCCGGCCCCTCGAATCAACTTCAAGCTGCCGTCCGCCGTCGCTGCCGTGCAGCTCTTTCTCCAACGCGCGTTCAATACCGTTTTTACCGGCGTAATCGCCGGGGTTATAGTCCTCAAAACCAGCTAAATCCAACTCTTTTTCCGAGACTTCACCGATATACCCGAGCAGATGAGCAGCAAGAAGTTCGTTGGTATATTCTCGCACAGGCTTCATCTCAATATCAATGCCGGATAGCCGCAAGCGGTTTTCTTCAACGATCTCGACCTGGTCACGGGTGATGTTCGAAGCCAGGACAATCGGGTAATATTTGGCGCGCCCTTTGTCCTTTTCCCACCTTTCCGCCAAATTAGCCCGATCAAGCCCCAGCAGATTTGAAAGTAAAGTGAGAAGCGCTTCTTTATCCTTAACTTCCTGCGGGATGACCGCAAGGCTGAATGATGGGCGATTGCTGACCAGAACTTTGCCGGTACGGTCCATTATAGCGCCGCGTGATGCGGCCACCGGCATGAAACGGAGACGGTTGTTTTCCGACATGGCGCGATAATCGTCTGCGCTCAGAATCTGCAAATGCCATAACCGGATCACAAGGAACAGGAATGCGACTCCGACCACAAACGAAAGCCACATTATCCTCTGTTTTGACTCCAGTAATTCCCGGACAAAGCGACGTTCTTTCATGCTGATTCCAATGGAGAGTCAAATCCGGGGAACGCTGAAACTACCGATGCGACAAATGAATTGACCAGAAGCCTTGGGAATATGTCGTATAGCATGGAGTAGGCTATACCGGGGGAGTTGGTAAACATAACTGTCAGAAGCAGATCAAGCGTGAATACGGCAAGCGTAACGCCCGCAACCGTCAGGACAAACAAAATAGCGCTGTCGGCATATAAACGATCTGAAACACTCTTGATTACGAGAAACGAAATTAGAAAAGTGGCCGCATTCAGGCCAAGATACAAGCCGCTGAAGACATCGTCAAGCATGCCAAGCAGCCAGGCCAGAGGTGCGCCTGTCTTGAATGATGTTCGCAGGGTGAGGAAAACCATGACGACTATCAGCAGGTCAGGCTTGAACGGTGGGAGTACAAAGACCGGCAGCAGTGATACCTGGACGACAATTGCCGCGATGACGAGACAGAATAACAGCAGAGATGCGCGTCTATTCATAACCACCTCGCTGCACGACCAGAACTTCTTCAAGGTGGGGGAGGTTGACGGCGGGGCGGATTGACACTGTCTGGAAAATGCCGTATTCGCCGCGCTTTACCATGGTAACTTCGCCGATGGGAAGTCCTTTTAGAAAAAGTCCGCCAATTCCGGATGTTATAACGGTGTCGCCGACTTTAACATCTTCTTCGCGGGTCGTAAATTCGAGCGTGCAGAGCATCTCGCTTTTGCCTTTAACGACGCCACGGGCGCGGGAACGCTGAATTGTTGCAGAAATTCCGCTGGCGTGATCCGTCAGCAGCAGTACACGCGAAGTTGTAGCAGTTACCTTGACGGTCTGACCAACAACGCCTTCGGCAGAGAGCACAGCCATTCCTTCGCGAATGCCGCTTGAACTGCCTCTGTCAATTACCAATGTCCTGAACCATGAGGTGACGTCCTCGCCAATAACAGTTGCAGATATGGTCGGGTCCGGGACACTCTTTTTCATGTCCAGTAATCGTTCCAGGCGCTTGTTTGAAAGAAGAGCTTCATTTCCTTCCAGTATACGCAAATTAAGAGTGCGGATGTCTTCTCGCAACTGCAGGTTTTCGCTATGGGTGTCAACCAGTCGTATGTAGCCGTCCCAGATGTCTTCAACAAGAGCGCTTATCCTGAAAACCGGCTTGAGGAGAGGTGACATTGCGCTGAGAGCCGAACGTTCAATGAAGTTCGCCTCCCGATTGCGGGGAATATTCAGCGAAAAAACCAGCAGGGCCGCCAGGATGCCGATGCCGGTCAGAAGCGGATACATATATTTTTTTAGGAAATCCATGGAATCTGTCTCGCTCTACTCGTGCCTGAACCCGCACAGTTCGGATTCATCGTAGACTTGCTGAAGATATTCTTTGTAAGAAGAGTTAGGTGTTGCTTCAATAACCTCTTTCATCTGCAGGCAATTGATGAAACCGCGCCGGAGCGCTATTTCTTCAAGACAGGCGATCTTCAGCCCTTGCCTTGATTCGATCGTTTCAATAAAGTTGCTGGCCTCCAGCAGACTCTTGTGAGTGCCGGTATCCAGCCAGGCGATGCCTCGTCCAAGACGCTCGACCATCAATTCGCCACGGCGCAGATATTCAAGATTGATATCGGTTATTTCCAGTTCACCGCGAGGTGATGGTTTTATCGCTTTAGCCACTGCAACAATATCTTTGTCGTACAGATACAGGCCCGGCACCGCATAATGAGATTTGGGATGGAGAGGTTTTTCCTCGATGCTGAGAACTTTACCGTTTGCATCGAAGGCGACAACGCCGTAGCGTTCCGGATCGGTTACCTGATAGCCGAAAACCCGTGCGCCGGTCGTAAATTCAGATACGATTCTGTCCAGATTCATTCTTCCGTAGAATATGTTATCGCCAAGAATCAGGCAGACCGGCTGATTGTCGATAAACTCCTCGCCAACCAGAAACGCCTGGGCAATTCCCTTGGGCTCCGCTTGCACCTTGTATGAAATCGAAACTCCCCACCGCGAACCATCCCCCAGAAGTGCCTCGAAACGAGGAGTGTCGTGCGGTGTTGAGATCAGAAGTATGTCTTTTATTCCGGCTGTCATCAGTGTTGCCAGAGGATAGTAGATCATCGGTTTGTCATATACCGGCTGAAGCTGCTTACTGGCTACCAGGGTCAGCGGGAAGAGACGACTGCCGGCGCCACCGGCCAGAATTATTCCTTTTTTTATTCCATTGGACATAACTAACACCTCATAGCGTTTTTAGTACCTCTCTAGGTAGCATGTTACCTGGAGAGGTGTCAAACCTGATTGAGAATTATAACAGGAATTTTACTGCAGAGAGCAAATCATCACAGACGGTAACTTGAGGACCGATAGCCTGCTCCACTTGGGCGCCGTAACCGGTACGAACGAGAATTGTTCGGCACCCGGCAGCCTGTCCAGCTTCAATGTCTGCCAGTTTGTCTCCGATCATTATGGAATTATCCAGGTCGATGTCGTAGCGGGTTGCAGCTTCCTGCAACATGCC
Source organism: Geobacter sp. (assembly GCA_025360785.1). Taxonomy (GTDB): domain Bacteria; phylum Desulfobacterota; class Desulfuromonadia; order Geobacterales; family Pseudopelobacteraceae; genus JACRCG01. The sequence continues at coordinate 2,599 of JANYBN010000031.1, read as the reverse complement.
GGGCAAAGGTTTCCGGCAATTACAAGGCAATGCGTAACTGCCGCGCCCGTCGGGGTGGTGAGGGCAGTAGAGCCAGACGTCAACATAAGCATCAGAGCGTTCGAGTTCGCGGGTTATATGGCGGTGCAGGTTTATGATATCATCTTCCGTGTAATATCCCCGTGCGACACCGGACTGATTGGTTACCACCACAACCATGGTTCCGGCCTGGTTGAGCATTCGAATAGCCTCCGGCACGCCCGGAATAAATTCAAAATCCTCTGACTTATACAGATACTCTTTTTCGATATTAATGGTGCCGTCCCGATCCAGAAATACTGCGCGCTTCATCTCTCCCTCCGTAACAATTGTTTCGTAATATTTAACCTGCTGATTTAGTGGGCAATTCATGTAGAGAAGCATTGACAATGCGACACTGAAACAACTATAACACCATCAATAACATAAAAGGGAGATGCGTTACGTGATCAAGACCAATAATCTCAAAATTACCGGTATCACTCCAATAATCGCACCAGCCGACCTGCGCCAGGTTTTCCCGTTGTCGGAAAAGGACCGGGCCTTTGTCAGCAGAAGCAGAGAGCAGATAAAAGATATCATCCAGCGCCGTGACAAGCGGTTAATGGTGGTAGTCGGCCCCTGTTCTATTCACGACACTGAGGCGGCCCTGGAATATGCCGAAAAACTGGCGGAACTTTCGCGTAAAGTTGATGATCAGCTCCTGCTGGTCATGCGGGTTTACTTTGAAAAACCACGTACAACTGTCGGCTGGAAAGGGTTGATCAACGATCCGGATATGGACGGCACCCATCTTATTTCAAAGGGACTCGGAATTGCCAGAGGTCTGCTCAGCCGTATGACAGCGCTTAAGGTGCCGGTAGCAAATGAAATGCTTGATCCGATCACTCCGGAATATGTGGCCGATCTTATCTGCTGGGGGGCAATAGGCGCCCGTACCACTGAATCCCAGACTCACCGCGAACTGGCCAGCGGCCTCTCCTTCCCGATCGGGTTCAAAAACGGCACCGACGGTAACCTGCAGATCGCCATTGATGCTATGAAGGCTGCTCAGCACTCTCACAGTTTCCTCGGCATCAATCGTGAAGGACGAACTTCAATTATTCAGACCAGCGGCAACCCGGATGTTCATATCGTGCTGCGGGGCGGGTCTAAAAAAGTCAACTATCATCCGGAAGATATTGCCCATACTGAAGAACAGCTCAATAAAAACGGCCTGCTGCCTACTATCATGGTTGACTGCAGCCATGGAAATTCAAACAAGGACTTCCAGAAACAGCCTGAAGTTCTGGAGTGTGTCGTTGATCAAATGATGGCCGGTAACAGTTCGATCTCGGGAGTCATGATTGAAAGCAATCTTGAATCCGGCAGCCAGAAGATTCCGGCTGATATCAGTCATCTGAAATATGGTGTTTCAATAACCGATGCTTGTATCGACTGGGCTACGACGGAAAAAATTCTGCTCGGTGCCCACAGCAGGTTGAAACAGAGGAAATAATTCATAAGGGGCGCACGCAGTGCGCCCCTATTCTGCTTCGTACATCATTTTCATTCCACTTGTTGCCCGCCCGAGTGGGCCATTGAACGTTCCCTCGGCCCCTTCTACAAGAAGATCCATGTAATTTACTTTCTTTTTAGGTGGCAGCAGAAGCTCCGGTTCACCCGAAATACCGGCCAGTCTGCCTGCCTCCTCTATTGCGTCCTGCAGCGTCCCCAAACGATCCACCAGCTTATGTTCCTTTGCCTGTTCTCCGGATAGTATCCGGCCATCGGCAATTTTACGTACATCCTCAATCGGCAGCTTGCGGCCTTCAGCAACCGCCTTGACAAACTGCTCATGGGTATTGTCGATCACCGACTGCAGCATGGCGCGATCCTCTGCAGAAAACGCCCGTACCGGAGACCCTGAGTCCTTGTATTTACCTGTTTTAAGCGTGTATGACTTTATCCCGATTTTATCCATCAATGATTCAATGTTGGAAAGTTTGAGGATGACACCGATGCTGGCCGTAATGGTGCCGGGGTTCGCATAAATCAAGGTTGAAGGCGCAGAAATGTAATATCCGCCTGATGCCGCAAGACTGCCCATTGAAACTATTATTTTTTTCCTGGCGGCAAACTTTTTGACTTCTGAGTATATTTCCTGCGACGGGGCGACAATTCCACCGGGAGAGTCTACGCGCAGCACTATCGCCTTGATGGAGTCCTTTTTAAGGAAATATCTCAGCTGTCTGATCGTTTCTTTAGAGTCGAGAATCATCCCTTTAACCTCAACCAGACCGACCCCTTCTTTATTTACAAAACCGGAGTCATCTGTGCCGATAATGGTCCCGGCAATTTTCACGGAAAGTGCAAACAGGACTGCGACGGAAAACAGTACGGCCGCTATGATCAAGGCTGTTTTTTTAGACATATAAAGGCACCCTTCGAGAATTATGTCTTTAATCGGTGTTTAGGGTAAATTCCCCGCCGCTTGCGGCGTAGCTTGGTTTTTGGTAGTTTGGCTGCATGAGCAACTATATACGCAAAAGCCACAACGTGACGGTATTGCTGTATCACTTAGTGTTTCCTGCCAAATACC
>JANYBN010000214.1 GCA_025360785.1 Geobacter sp. | reverse complement strand
ACTATGTTCCCCGCAAGCGCGAGGATGAACCGTATATCATAGTTTTGAGCTATTTAAAACTATTATGTTCCCCGCAAGCGCGGGGATGAACCGTTTTACGTTGATGGCGTACCGTTAACAACCACATGTTCCCCGCAAGCGCGGGGATGAACCGGCTATTTTGGTAATGCAAGCAGCAGGAGTACCATGTTCCCCGCAAGCGCGGGGATGAACCGCGGGAGTGGTAGAGCCATTCCCCGGCGACCGAATATGTTCCCCGCAAGCGCGGGGATGAACCGCCCGCGCCGCCGGTGGCCCGGTGCAGCCGTATATGTTCCCCGCAAGCGCGGGGATGAACCGCGGTCGTAGGGCGATCGGGCGGTGATGATGTCATGTTCCCCGCAAGCGCGGGGATGAACCGTTGTAATTATGGAAACCTCCTCAGCGGTACCTTCGGGCAAGACCCGCTGAAGGCGTTGGACAGAGTTGCGCCGGGAGAACTCCTCATAGCATGTGGTTATCCTGAAGTGGTTGCAAAAAGTACCCGCTCCCGCAACATCTGGTTTGCATCTTACATTGAAGGCCGCCTGCTGAAAGACTTTGAAACCATGCATCATGCCAAAGGGGACTATCACACCAAGCTTTCGGCGCTTATCCGCAACCTGGCCGGTATGACCGGCAATCTCATTAAATATGCCCATATTGCTAATGATCTGTCACAGGATGACAAAACAGTGAAGCGGTATATAGAAATTCTGGAGCTCATGTTTATAATCCGCCGACTGCATCCATACGTGCGTAACAGCGCCAAGCGCGCTGTAGTTGGAATGCCCAAACTCCATTTTGTTGATACGGGTCTAGCCTGTCATCTCTTGGGGTTAAAGAAGGCAGATGCACTCCACACCACCCAGTTTTTTTGTGGTCTGGTTGAAAACTTCGTCTTTTGTGAATTGATGAAACATGCTACCTGGGCTGAAGAAGATGTAAACTTCTTTCATTTCCGTGATACGGCGCGGCATGAGTTGGACCTTGTTATTGAAAGAAGTGACGGCAGAGTGGTTGGCGTTGAAGTAAAGGCGTCAATGACGGTTAAGCCGGAGGATTTTAATGGTTTGTCGGTCTTTGCAGATTATGCCAGGGAAAAGTTTCTCCATGGGGTGCTTTTATATTCTGGGGATAAGGTGCTTCCTTTCAGGATAAACGGCAGGGTTTTTCATGCCCTGCCACTGTCATCATTGATGTAGACCGCAAGAAGAAAACCTCCTGTTACAACTCCTACCATTCTGCGCGAAATTGTGTTATCTGGTATAGTTAGCGTTACATTTTACAAGCGAAAGGTTCTTATCATGCGTTATATCAGTACCCGTGGCGGTATCAACTCCATTCCATTTAAAGATGCCGTCATGATGGGGTTAGCCTCGGATGGCGGTCTGCTTCTGCCGCAATCATATCCAGTCATCACCAGAGAGCAGCTTGAATCCTGGCGTAAACTTAAGTATCCCGAGCTGGCCTTTGAGGTTATCTCCCGCTTTGTCGATGATATTCCGGCCGACGATCTGAAAAACCTGATCAACCGCTCTTACGCCACATTTACTCACGCCGAGGTAACGCCGCTGGTCAAGCATGACGGTGTTTATATTCTTGAACTGTTTCACGGTGTAACTCTGGCTTTCAAGGATGTCGCTCTGCAGTTTCTGGGCAATCTGTTCGAATATATCCTGGCGGAACGTAAACAGACTCTCAATATCATCGGCGCTACTTCGGGTGACACCGGCAGCGCCGCAATTCATGGTGTGCGCGGGAAGAAGGGCATTTCCATCTTTATCCTGCATCCGCTTGGAAAAACCTCTGAGGTTCAAGCGCTGCAGATGACCTCAGTCACCGATGTCAATGTGCATAATATTGCGGTGCGCGGCACCTTCGATGATTGCCAGGATATGGTAAAGGAGCTCTTCGGGGATCTGGAATTTAAGGAAAAATATTCTCTGGGTGCGGTTAATTCGATCAATTGGGCACGGGTCCTGGCACAGGTGGTATATTATTTTTATGCATGGCTGCGGGTCACCGATGAAACCGATGCGCCGGTTAATTTTTCGGTGCCCACAGGAAACTTCGGCGACATCTTTGCCGGTTATGTCGCCAGGAGAATGGGGCTGCCTGTCGATAAACTCCTGCTGGCCACCAATGAAAACAATATTCTGACCCGCTTCATCAATACATCTGATTACTCTTTGGGGAATGTGGTCTCGACCGTGTCACCTTCAATGGACATCCAGATCGCATCCAATTTTGAGCGCTACCTGTTTCATCTGTTTGCGGAAAATCCGGTCCGTGTGAAGGAAGCGTTCGCCGAACTGAAAGAGCATGGTCGCATTTCATGTGCTCCGGACGAAATGATGCAGGTTCGGAAGGATTTCTGCTCGGTTTCGGTTAATCAGGCTGACACCCTACAGGTGATTCGTAATTTTTATGCCGATAACGACTACATACTTGATCCGCACACAGCTGTCGGTGTCAAGGCCGCCCTCGACCTGTTGCCGCCAGATTCAGCCAGAATCTGCCTTGCTACGGCTCACCCGGCGAAATTCGGCGAAACCGTGGCGCAGGCGTTGGGGTTCGAGGCGCCTGTCCCTGAATCTGTCAAGGAGTTGTATGGCAAGCCGACCCGCTGCGAGATCATTGATGCCGATATTGAGAAAGTTCGTGACTTCTTTGTTGCCAATATTGAGTAAATAACCCGCACTATGTCAGAAAAAAAGAATATAGCCCGGGCTGCCGGAATTTTGGGCAGCGCCACGATGCTGTCGCGTATTATGGGTATGGTGCGAGACATTGTCGTGTCGCGCCTGTTCGGCGCAGGTCTGGCAACGGATGCATTTTTTGCGGCTTTTCAGATTCCAAACATGCTGCGCCGCTTTTTTGCTGAAGGAGCCCTGACGGCCGCCTTTGTGCCGACTTTTTCAGCAACGCTCCGACAGGGTGGTGATGAGAAGGCCAGAGAGCTCGCCAATATCTGCTTCACCCTGCTCACCATCATTATGGCGAGTATTACCTTGGTCGGAATTCTCTTCTCCCCTGTCATTGTCGGCCTGATGTTCCCCGGTTTCAAGGCCGTGCCGGGGAAATTCGAACTGGCCATTCTGCTTAATCGCCTGATGTTCCCCTACATCTTCTTTATCAGTCTGGTCGCCCTCTGCATGGGCATCCTCAATACGTTGCGGCACTTCTTTACACCCGCCATCTCGACCGTATTTCTTAATATTGCCATGATCCTGTCTGCCCTTTGTCTGCGTGGTTTCTTTAAAGCCCCGATCACCGCTCTGGCGGTCGGAGTTCTGATAGGCGGCTTTCTTCAGCTGATCATGCAGCTGCCGGTACTCTGGAACAAAGGTTTCCCGCTCAAGCCCGACTTCAACTTCAGTTCTTCCGAAGTCCGCACTATTGCCTTGTTGATGTTGCCGTCAGTTTTCGGGGTAGGGGTCTATTATCTGAACATCACCGTCAGCGCCATATTGGCCTCTCTGTTGCCACAGGGGAGCGTTTCTTACCTCTATTACGCTCAGCGGCTGTTTGAGTTCCCTCAGGGTATTTTTACTGCGTCGGTAGCGCAGGCTGTTCTGCCGTCAATGAGCAGACAGGCAGCAGACGGCAATATGGGCGGGTTGAAAGAGTCGCTTTCGTTTGGCATGCGCCTGATGCTCTTCATTACCATTCCCGCCATGGCGGGATTGATGGTTTGTTCAACACCGATATTCAGCCTGATATTCATGGGTGGGGCTTTCAGTTTCGACACGGTGGTTAATTCCGCTTCGGCTCTTCTTTACTATTCGATGGGGCTTCCGTTTGTGGCTTTGACCAGGGTACTGGCGCCGGTATTTTATGCGCTTAAAGATACAAAAACCCCGGTTTATACGGCACTTATGGCCTTTGTAGTCAACTTTTGCTTGAGTCTTGCATTGATGGGTCCGCTCAAGCATGGTGGCCTGGCTCTTGCGACGACACTTTCATCAATCTGCAATATGCTGATGCTGCTTTGGTACTTGAGACGCAAGATAGGTTCTTTTGGTGGGAAGAATATCATGGTGACCGGTTTGAAATCGAGTGCTGCGTCCATCCCTATGGCGGCGGCGGTCTGGTATGGCTGTTCTCTGGTAGACTGGTCTCAGGCAGGGCATAAACTGTTGAAGGGGTCGGTTCTGGGTTGCTCTATCGTCTGTGGAGCCGCGATATATATGCTGGCAGCGAAACTGCTCCGTTCCGAAGAGGCTCTTGAGGCTGCATCACTGCTGCGCAGGAAGTTGAGGAGGTAAAGGTGATGTACAGTTCACAATTTATAACCGGTTACGGATCCGGGATCGTATATGCCACTGATCAGGGGGTAGTAAAAGTGGATATCCCGGATATGAGCCGTCACGAACCGTTTCTGCAAAAGGATCTGTCGGAGTTAGAGTCATCTGAACTCACCACTTATGCTGCAGGCAAACTGCAGAGATATTTCAACGGAGAGTGTATCGATTTTAGTGATATTCAGGTAGACCTCGCCGGTCTTCCCCCGTTTCGGATTAAAGTTCTCATTGCAATTCGCAGTCTCCGGTACGGAGAAATATGCAGTTATGGGCGGCTTGCCGTCCTGTGTGGCTCTCCACATGCCGCCCGGGCCGTTGGGGGAGCTTTGGCCTCCAATCCGATGCCGGTTATCATTCCCTGTCATCGTGTTGTCGCATCCGATGGACGCCTGACCGGTTACTCGGCACCTGGTGGAGAAATCACAAAAAGCGCTCTGCTGAAAATGGAAGGTATCGAATTCAATGGGTTGCTAGTCGTTACAAAACAGCTGGTTATAAACAGGAACTCCGACCGATAAAAAAGTTTTTTTTATTGCGAAAAGAACTTGACAGCGCAAACCCCTATTTTTACTGAATACACTGTAACTGGCTGAAATTATACGTAAAACTCAGTGTATAAAAAAGCGGCATATCGGACAAAACGCTTGTAAAAATATCACTTTTGCATAACGTTAACATCGTTATCCACAAGTTATCCACAATTTTTGTGGATAAGAAAAACAACCCTGTAAAAACAGTTACATCGCTATTACTAATTAAATTTTACTATCACGTTCGGCGCTTTTTGCCTTTTCCCATAACACGTCCATCTCTTCAAGAGAGGCGTTTTGCATCGGCACTCCCTGACGGAGCAACTCCGTTTCGACGTAACTGAAACGCTTTTGAAAGCGGTTGATAGTTTTACGCAGTGCTTCCTCCGGGTTGAGATTTAAAAACCTCCCCAGATTGGCAATGGCAAAGAGCAGATCCCCCATCTCGTCTTCCATGCGGGTCGGATTGCCACCAGCCCATGCCTCTTCAAACTCATGCAGCTCCTCCATGACCTTGGCGAATACCTGATCGGCATGTTCCCAGTCAAAACCGACACGTGACGCTTTTTCACTGATTTTGTGCGCCTTCATCAGTGCCGGGAGGCCGGCAGGGACACCTGAAAGAGCTGATGGCCGTTCATTCCCCTTCTCCAGTTTCTTAATCTTTTCCCAGTTTTCAATCTGCGCATCGCTGTCTTTGAT
>JANYBN010000146.1 GCA_025360785.1 Geobacter sp. | reverse complement strand
CTCTTGTAACCATTGAAGAATGATGGAATCAGCCAAACGTAGATGGAGGCAATGGCAGCGGAAAATCTTGCTACGATTCCAACTAGGCTTATAATCAGACGGCTTTTATTCATTGGTTCTTTTTTCTCGCATAACGGGGCTGAGGCTGACCGGCCCTTGGCCGGTCTTGCCGATGGTTGGGCCAAGCCATTTTTCACCCATTAAATGTTGTAACTTAAAAGCGTTGACCGATCAATTTATTGTTGTTACATTAAATTCATGATCATCGAGTTCGATACCGTCAAAAGAGAAAAGACCCTGTTGGAGCGTGGGCTTGATTTTGCTGATTCCGACAAGGTATTTGCCGGTATTCACTTTGTTGTTCTTGATGATCGTCTTGACTATGGCGAGGAACGTTTCTTTACCATCGGCCTATTGGATGGCCGAATGGTTGTAATTGTCTGGACTCCAAGAAACGACGCCCGCCGAATTATTTCTATGAGGTACGCCAATGACCGCGAAATCAGCCGTTACAAAAAATACCTTCGTTGATCCGGACGATGCTCCGGAGTTGACCGATGCCTGGTTTGAAAAAGCCGACCTTATGCAAGGCTCCAGACTTGTCCGCCGGGGCCGTCCAGCCGGACTCACCAAGGCATCACAAACAATCCGTTTCGATCTGGATGTTCTTGCCGCTTTCAAAGCTACTGGCAAGGGGTGGCAGACCCGCATGAACGAAGCATTGCGGGAATGGTTGAAGGAACATCCGGTGAAACATGCCTGAATCAGGCTCCGAATAGGTCACTTTTACATTATCTTCGTGCTTTACCGCTAATGCGGCCTATTTCAATTTTTAAAACTTTGGTTATCTTGTCCTTTTGCTCAATGTATTGTTTACCCTCAGCGATAAAATCCGAACAGTATTTTTCCAAAAGCCAGAGCAAAGCGTCATACCTTTCGGCTCCATTCACCTCAGAAACAACGCCAAAAACCACGGTACTTTCGTATTCGGTGGCAAATTTGTCCGGCAGAACTTTAGTCTTGCCGACAACGCAAAAAGAAACCTTTGAGTTGTGCTCAATATTTTCCAGCTTATGGCCGCTGACAGCACAGTGGAAATAGATGCAATCGTTCTTGTAAACATAACTCAGCGGCAAACCATAGGGTTGTCCGTCCGTGCCGACTGTCGACATGATCCCGTATTCAGCGGTGTCGAGGATGCATTTTGATTCTTGAGAGGAAATTTCTCTGTCACTTCTCCGAACTTCTTTCATGCTTTCTTCCTTTATGTCCAACGGGTTTGCGCTTGACCTGACGGGCGGGTTTATGCCCGATCATGGTCTTAGCGCGTGTTGGCTGTACTTATTTACTTGTTAGTCATCTGTTGTTAGTATATATTCTAAATATATATTTACTGGAGGCAGCCATGAAAACCGCTAAAATATTTCAAAACGGCCAAAGCCAAGCAGTTAGACTTCCCAAAGAGTTCCGATTCGATGATAACGAGGTTTTTATCAAGAAAACTGGAAATGTAGTGCAATTGATTCCACGTACTGGATCATGGACCTCACTTTTTTCCAGTCTGAAAAAATTTTCCCGAGACTTCATGACGGAACGTATACAACCTGATCCGGACAAACGGGAGAATTTCTGATGAAATTACTGCTCGACACCAATATCTGCATTTATATCATCAAGCAACAACCGGCTTCCGTTTTGAAGCGCTTTATGGAATATCAGGTTGGGGATGTCGGTATTTCTTCTATTACGCTCTCAGAATTAAGGTATGGAGTTGCCAAAAGCACACATTACGAAAAAAATGCGAGAGCTCTTGATGAATTCATTACTCCACTAGAGATAGTCCCATTTGATGAGCAAGCAGCGTATGTTTATGGAAATATTCGAGCCTCTCTGGAGAAAGCAGGAACTCCGATAGGTTCAATGGATATGCTTATTGCCGCTCATGCTTTATCGTTAGAGCTCCCATTGGTTACCAACAATTCACGTGAATTTATTCGTGTCACCGATCTAACTGTTCTCGATTGGATTGAGTGAATCCCTTTTTCTTTGCCAACGGCTCGGCAGTTGACCCGCAAGCCCGGCCTTTTCGGGCTGGCGGAGTCCAACTGTCTTGTTGGACGTTTTCAGTCACATCTTCCCACGCCTACACTTTCTTGCCCTTTTACACTGCCAATATCAGGAAGTGACATCCTATTAGTTACTGTTTTTTTGGTCAGATCAATTGTGTAGACCGAAGCCAAACCGCTATGAATCTCATAAACGTTTTTTGTTAAACGCGTAATCGTGGATTCTGTTGCTACGACATCCTTCTCCTGCAGACAATGAATCACCCCGCCGCAAGCAGCGGGGTATCTACAACCTTATTGGATGCATCAATCGCCCCAAGGGGCGGGGAATTGCACCCTCAGAGATTAAAATCAGCAGATCAAAGTCATGTCAAATAATCCCCGCCAGCGGGCCACCCTTCACTCCCAATTCATCCACCCTGCGCTCCACAGCCAGGTCGTCCAGCAGCGGCGGGGCATGGAAAGGCTTGACGCGGGCATCGATCACCAGCGGCCCATGGCAGCCCCAGTGGCGGCCGCCGGTTTCGGCGTTGATGCCGTAGACATCCGTGGCCGGGTTGGAACGGGTGAAGGTCACCCAGAGAAAGTTATTCAGGGTGGCAGCAGTGAAGCGGCTGTCGTCGCAGATCACAATCAGCGGGAACCCGTTGAAACACCCACGCCCGGCGTAGAAGTTGCAGAACTCCTCTATCTTTTCATCGCATTCGCCCCTGCCCTGCCCCGACGACGGCCCCTGGATCGCAAGAATGCCCGGCAGACAGAGGTCGGCACCGCCGAAAGCGGGCGGGAATTCCAGGCCGGGCGGAACCACGGTCGCCAGCTTCGTGCGGACCGGACCGGCCGCAGCAACCACCAGCTTGGAGCCTTCGTTGAGGGCGCTGCCGCTGTAGTCCAGAGTGTCGATGGTGGTGGCTGTCTGGAAATGCAGATCACGGCGCCAGTCGGCCCGCTGCAGAACGTGCTCAAAAAAAGCGGCGATGTCGTGGGTGTGCAGGCCGGGCGCGTCCTCCCGTGCAGCGATCAGCAGGTATTTGGCCAGGGAAAGCTGCCCCTGTCCCAGTATGGCATTGGCAATTGTCAGTAGTTCCTGGGGCTGCCGTTGGGCGGCATAGGGGACATAGCGCTCGCTGGCCAGGGCCAGAAGCAGCGGATGGACACCGGCCGCGTCCACGGCGTGGACCTCCCTGACCCCGGGTACAACGGATGGGATCAGCGGACCGGTCAACTCATGGATGAAGGCCCCGAAACTGGTGTCCTCCTG
>JANYBN010000145.1 GCA_025360785.1 Geobacter sp. | reverse complement strand
GATAAAACACGGTCAAGGAGCTCCTCACATGAAACGCACATCCATATTCTTCGTCGTTCTTGTCTCCCTCTCTCTGGCGCTGCCGGTGTTCGCAGCCGACAGTTGCCGACAGCATCAGGCAAATATCCACGGCACTACAAGGCAAACGGTGGAAAGTTCGCTAAGAAAAGAGGTTGACGAGTTCCGTACTCTTGCGGAGCGGGCGCTGACTCTCCGGGCGGAAACCATCAAGGTAGGCATGGCCATCAAAGAAAAGCAGGACCGTGGCAAACCGTTCACCGGTGACGATCTGGAAATGATCAACTTCGGCATAAAGGAACACCTGAGCCTGCGCAAAGAACTGCTGATTGTGGCCGGATCTCACGAATGCTGGCTGGACGGTTCCGAAAAGGAGTTGGCCAAACAGGGGATCACCCCTGAAACGCGCCTGACCGGGGTGATGCTGTCGCTCTCTTCGGCCCTGATTCTTTATGATAATTATCTGCTGTCCATTTCTCTCTTCGAGGGGGACAGCAAGCTACGCCGCATCCTCAATGAGCGCGATCCCGGCTATGCCGTCACCAGCGCCGCCCTGGCCAAGGTGACGATCAACTACAACTCCATCTCAAACCGGGCCAGGGTGCGCAAAGCTATCAAGTTCTACGAGCGCGAGTCGGCCCGCTTCAAGCAGAAGCTGGAGCAGAACCCTGACAGCGGCTATCTCAACCTGCTGATCGCCCAGAGCCCTTCCAACACCATGGTCAAGAAATGGTCTCCCTTCTATGTGGTCGGCCGCAAACTGGGCTTCCTGACCGGAGTAACTACCGACACCATCACCGGCATGGAGCGTGAGGGGGTCAGCCTGTTCAGCATGGTCTTCGGCAACGCCGTCGGACTGGTGGAAACCCGCAAGGGAAAGCTCTATATGAATGGCACTGTTCTGGCCGATGTGGGTGGCAGCCTGAAGTCCGGTGACATCCTGCTGGAGAAAACTCCTTTCCGTTTGACCGACAAACTGATCCCAGGCTATTGGGGGCATGCGGCGGTCTGGATCGGAAATGAGAGAGAGTTGAAGGAGCTGGGCATATGGGACAATCCGGTAGTGGGCCGCTTCCAGGATAAGATCCGCGAGGGGCGACTGGTGGTGGAGGCGCTCCGCTCAGGGGTGGAGATGAACAGCCTGCAGCATTTCCTGAACATCGACAGTGTCGGCGTTCTGCGCAAAACCGACCTGAGCCGCGAGGCCAGAGCCAATATTGTTATTCTGGCACTGCGCCAGGTAGGCAAACCCTACGATTTCAACTTCGATGTGGAATCCAAGGAGCGGGTGTACTGTTCCAAGCTCGTCTATATGAGCTACAACGGCATCGACTGGCCCACCAGGGTTTCACTGGGGCGCACGACCTTCACCCCGGACGACGTGGCGGTCAAGGCAGCCAAGGACGGCCCGTTGCAGTTGGTAACATTCTACCACGACGGCAAGCGGGTTGTTGAGACGCCGTCCATACGCATGGCGGAGTTGATGGGGATTACTGCCGGTAAGTGATTTTATTTTATGATTTTTGGAGAATTAATGTTGAGAACCTCGATGTTGTCATTGTTGCTATTAGTATTGATCTGTGCCGCTGTTTCACCAGCTCAGGCCGTACTCGACCCCGCCTTCCAGAAACACGACGCTTCCGACATCAAAACTTTCGGGATTCTGCGCAGCAATCTGAAGCAGGCGGTCGGATACGCCCGTTCCCGTCCGGAACTGTTCAGTCCGGACAAGGAGCACCGGAACACGCTACTCTCCCGTGACGATAAAATGGCTATCTGGACAACATGGAGCGGAGTGCTGGACTCTCTGGCCGGCTTGGACGGAATCCTCCGGGAACATAAAAAGTTCAATCTCCTCCTGGATAGTGAACGCAGGAACGCATCCTTTGCCATCGCCAACGCCTCGTTCCTGACCGGCTACCGCCATGCCCTGGAGCTGATCGCTCTGGCAGACAAGAACCCTGCACTGGACACAATCCTTAACGAAGAAGTGCCGGAACTGGGCATCCCGGCAGGAACGTTCGGAAAATTCAAGTTCCGCTTCCTGAACGTGGTCATTGCGAGCGAATTCGCTGCCCTTCAGGTGATAGGAAAAACCTATACAGTCGGCTCGCCGGAGCTGCTCAGAGCTATCGATGAGGACAGCCGGGTAATCTGGAAAATGGGGAAAGGGAAAGGGCATGAACTGACCCTGAAGAACGCCCTGACGGTAGTCCAGAAAACCGGCTTTGCCGTCTGGTTTCCTCTTCAGAAAGGGGTCTCGGAGTTGATGGGAGACACCAAGGTCGCCCGGACGCGCACTCACCTGATCTCGGCCAAACAGGTCGAAGCGATGGGGAAGCGCCTCCAACCTGGGGATATCATCTTTGAGCGCCATGAGTGGTATCTTTCCAACCTGGGATTGCCCGGTTTCTGGACCCATGTGGCGCTCTTTATCGGCACTGCTCAAGAGCGGCAGGCGTTCTTTAATGATCAGGAAGTGCGAGACTGGGTCAAAAAGTTGGGTACCGGCAGCGGCGATTTCGAGGCGCTGCTCCGACAGCGCTACCCGACCGCTTACGGAAGGAGCACAATCATAAAGGAAGATAAGCGGCCAGCTCGTATCCTTGAGGCGATCTCCGAGGGTGTTTCGTTCACCTCTCTCGAATACACTGGCTCGGCCGACTCCATCGGCGTGATCCGCCCTCGCCTCTCCAAACGGGATAAGGCCCAGGCAATTCTGCGGGCTTTCCATTACAGCGGGCGCCCCTATGACTTCAATTTCGATTTTCAGACCGATTCCTCACTGGTCTGCTCGGAACTGATCTTCAAGGTCTATGAACCGGGGGGCGGCATGAAGGGGCTGCGCTTCCCGATCAGCGAGGTAATGGGACGCAAGGTCAGCACCCCCAACGGGATGGTCAGGCAGTTCGACGAACAATCCGGGCGGGACACGGCCCAGACAGACTATGTGCTGTTTATGGATGGTTATGAAAAGGAAAAACGGGCAGTGGAATCAACGCAGGTACAGTTCCGTACCAGCTGGCAGCGCCCTAACTGGCATATCCTGATTCAGGGTGCACCGGTGGAGGCTAAGAAATAATAATCCGGAAAATAACATTTGGAACCGGGATGACTAAGGGATGTAGAAAATTCTTATTTACCATGTAGGGGCGACGCCGTTGGCTCGCCCTCGTTGCAATAGCCAGCATTATTGCATGTTCCAACGGGCGACCCGCCGGGATCGCCCCTACAAACGGTATTTAGAAAGTCATGCGATAGTTAACAGTTTTTCGCGTGGTCCATCGGCAACTACTCGCCCACCATCCAGCGCGATAATGCGCTGAACCGTTTGAAGCATGATGGCGCTGTGTGTCGTCATAATAAGCACCGCAGAACTGTCCAGAAGAGTTGGCAAACGTTCAGCCAGCATCCGCTCACTTTCCGGATCAAGCCCTAAAGTCGGCTCATCCAGAAGGAGTATCAGGCTGCGCTGGGCAAAGACACGTGCCAGAGCCACCTTCTGGCGCTGGCCACCAGAGAGATTGTTGCCGCGTTCATCCAGACGCATCCCCAGAGACATCCGCCCGCTTTTGAATTCATTTTCAAGACCGGATGCCCAGATAGCCTCGGCAAAACGATTATGATCCGTACATCCGGAAATGCGCAGATTATCCTCCAGTGTCCCCGCAAATACAGCCGGATCCTGAGCTTTATAGGACATCCATTGGACGCGATCAAAACGCGCAATATCATCCAACGCTAGTCCGTCTATAAGAATCTGACCTTTATCCGGCCTGCAGAGTCCGCCAAGACATTGCAGCAAAGTTGATTTACCGGCGCCCGGACGGCCCAGCAAGGCAATCCGCTCACCGTGGGCAATTGAAAATGATATGGTTTCAAGCGCCGCCGGACGCCCCTCATAGTGTTTGCCAAGCCCGATTACTGAAATATTTCCCGCAATATTCGGCCTGGGAGTACATTTCCGCTCCACAACCGCTTCCAGGCTGTTTTCCATTCTCGCTGCGGCACGTTTAAAATCCTGCCACTTGCCCGTCACTGAAAACAACGAGGCCATCAGGCCCATGGCACGATTAGCCAGCAGGGTGCAGGCTATGAGCTGGCCACTGCTTAATAACTGAGCATGAATCAGGTATACGCCGGAGGTCAACAAAACTACAGTAGTGACTGTGTATGTTGTTGAGGAAAGCATTCCCATGTGGAGTACCGCCAGGCGCCGTTTAGCATCGGCGCTTGTCGACTGTTCCGCCATATCGCGCCAGCGACGCAGAAAAGCTCCTGCCCCTGGGGAGGTGCGAACAACATCAAGACACCCCAGTGTTTCACCCATGAACGACAGTTTACGCGTATTGTTGCGCTCCGCTTCTTTGGATAGATTGTTTTGTCTTGCCTGCAGCATGAGACCGGCACCCGCATACAGAATTACCAGAAGCATGGTGACAATCATCAACTGCCAGGCGATAATGCCTATAACTGTCAGGTAAAGAAGTAGAAACGGAATGTCTGCAATCGACAACAGATAGCTGGAGGAGACAAAATCCCGCGACTGGGTAAGGTCACGATAATTAGATAAAAATCGGGAGAAACCGCCTGCTGGAAGATCAACCTGCGCAACCATTTTTGACCAAAGTGCTTCATCACCTCTCAAGGTCAAGTCCACTCCAATACGTTCCGTAGCCCAATTCCGTACAAGGCGCATTCCCGTATCAGTGACAAGATAGAGCCCCATGCCGAAGGTCAAAGCCCAGAGCGTCTCAAACAGCCCGTTTTGAGCGATTTTGTCATATACCAGCATGGAAAATAACGGCACCAGCAGTTGGCCTGCGTTTATGAAGAGGCATGCGATACCCACTTCTGCCCAGGCAGCACGCAGTTTAGGCCACAAAGCCGCCAATGAAGCAAAGCCACCTGATGTGTGTCCGACTTTTGGCATACTCATCACTACAGCTTCGATACTCTCTCTGCCTCCAACAATCACCTCTTC
>JANYBN010000108.1 GCA_025360785.1 Geobacter sp. | reverse complement strand
GTTCGACGAAGTCTATGTCCGCCAGAATACCGGTCTCGGCATGGCCAAGGCGATCGATCATTAGTAAGTTAGAAGCTGTTTTCTGTGCTTTTGCAGAAAACAGCTTTGTTAACGCACTTATGCCGTTTATCAGGTCTGATGCTGTGAGTTTCTGTAGTTTGTGATATAGTGGGGATGGCTTCGGCCATCCCCTTTTTTTTACAAACGTCGCAGTATTCTGTTCCAAGAGGACTTTTCATGGAAACTGTTTCAATTGCAAAATCTGCCGGGTATGACCTTCCAGGTTTGCGGTCAGCCGTCATCGAACTGCTTAAACCAATTGGCGGCATGTCTGCGTTTATCAGTAGCGGTGATCGTGTTTTACTAAAGCCTAATATGCTGTCCGCAAAAGAGCCGGATAAGGCTGTCACCACCCACCCGGCCCTGGTACAGGTCGTCGCCGAGCTCGTCAAAGAGGCCGGCGGAATCGCACTGATTGGTGACAGCCCCGGTATTGGCGGTTTTATGCGGGTCGCAGAGAAATGCGGCTTGGTGGATGCGGCGCGTAAAAGCGGTGCAACTTTAATTGAATTCAATGAAGCTGTAGAATTACAGGGACTCGGAACATTTCGCTCCATCCACCTGGCTCGCGCCTATTACGAGGCCGATAAGATCATAAACCTTCCCAAGCTGAAAACGCATGAAATGATGACTATGACATGTGCCGTCAAAAACCTGTTCGGGGCGGTAGTCGGAGCGGAAAAAGCGGGCTGGCATCTGAAGGCCGGGCGTTCGCAGCAGCTGTTTGCCCAGTTGATGCTCGAAATATATCAGCTCAAGAAACCGGCACTGAATATTGTTGACGCGGTTGTTGCGATGGAGGGCAACGGACCCGGCAGTGGCGATCCGATCAAGCTCGGACTGTTGATTGCCGGAATAAATCCGGTAGCGGTAGATGTGATAGCTGGCCGACTGGCCGGGATACCTGCAGATCTGCTGCATATTGAACGCGAGGCGGCAAGGATGGGACTTCCGGGGGCGGTAATTGACAACATTGAGGTCTGCGGAGTACCGCTTGAGACCATTCCCGAGACCAGCTTCAGACTTCCCGCCGGCATGGATGTTCAATTCGGATTACCGGGTTTCCTCGCAAAAGCGCTTAAAAACCATCTCACCTCATATCCGGTCGCTGACATGAAAACGTGTGTGTTATGCGGCGTATGTCGCGACGCCTGCCCCCCGGTAGCGATCACAATACAAAACAGCGCGCTGTCGGTCGACAAGGCGCGCTGTATTCGTTGCTGGTGCTGCCGTGAACTTTGTCCGCTCGATGCCATGCAGACGAAGAGAGGGTTGCTGCTCAGAGCTCTGATGCTGATCTCCGGAAGAGAATCTTCTTGTTACTCTTCCTCTTCAGAACCTAAAGGAATTTCACGGTAGGCACGATCTTCCTCAACCCGCTTGGTCTGAGCCTGCAGCTTTTCAAGATCGGACTTGCATTTAACACAGTGGCGAGTGAACGGCATCGCTTTAAGCCTGCCCAGAGGGATGTCTTCATCACACTCCTCGCAAATGCCATATTCACCCTCATCAATGCGCATCAAGGCCTCATCAATGCTGTGAATCTTCTCGCGTTCACGATCACCGAGCAACAAGCCAAGTTCCCTGTCGCGCTCGGAAGAGGCCTGATCATAGATGTCGCCTCCAGGCTCGATTGCAGCGACCGCCTCAGTGCCGTTCTTGACCGATTTCCTGATCTCCCGGAGGGTATCTTCTTTCAATTTTTCAAGTATTGCCCTGATTTCCTGCCACTTTTGATCCTGAGCCACAACTGCCGGAGCCTGTGGAGCTGCCAGCCCAACCGCATCCTTTATTTTTGAGGTTCCGGCAGGCTTCTCATCCGTTTTGGGAATACTCTCCGGCTTGGGCTCTGACGCAGTGGTCGTAGCCTGGGGCTTTGTTTTTGAAGCGGTCTTGGTGGACTTGGTTGAAATAGAAGCCGCATCCGGCATTGGCTCCTGTGGTGTGACAACAGATTTCTCTGCCTTGTGAGCACTCTTCTTCTCTGGAATTTGTACTGGTGCTGCTGCTTTTTCTGCTTTCGGCGCAGCTATTTTAGTTACATTGTTTTTTGTCGCCATGATGTATCATCTCCATGTGCTGGATAGTTGCTTAGCCTTAAAAAACGGCGGCAAACTATCACAGAAAACAAAGAGATTGTCAAGCTTTACGGCGAACGTTCAGTCACGGGCACTCTGTGATAAAATTCCGGCTTGTATCAAGGGTGCCCTCATTATTCAAAATCACGAAGAACCGGCCTCGAATTATGAAAATACTTCACAAAATATTGCGAAGAAATGATTGTCATCAAGGGGCTCATTCCCGTATAAATAGAAGATAACTAAAAACATGACCCGAAGAGGAAAACGTGAGCGATATCGTAAAACAGAAAGTAAGCATGGTCAGCCTCGGCTGCCCCAAAAATCTGGTGGATGCCGAAGTCATGCTGGGAGTGCTCTCTAAGCAGGATTATGAAATCACCATGGACGAGAAGGATGCCGATGTCATCATCGTCAACACCTGCTCCTTCATCAAGGAAGCCAAGCAGGAAAGCATCGACGCGATCCTCGACCTGGCTGAACGAAAGCATGACGGGCGCTGCCATACTCTGATCGTGTCCGGCTGCCTGCCGCAGCGCTATCAGGAGGAACTGGCCAAGGAACTGCCGGAGGTCGATATCTTCATCGGCACCGGTGACTATCCCCGTATAGCCGAGATTCTGGCCGAAAAGAGCGGCACCGAAGGCCAGTTGCGCTATATCGGCGATCCAGATTTTATCTATGACGAGACATTACCTCGCCTGAACTCCTCACCGGCCTGGTTTTCATACCTGAAAATCGGCGAAGGGTGCTCCAACTGCTGCTCTTACTGCATTATCCCCAAACTGCGCGGTACCTACCGTTCGCGACCGATCGATGCGTTGGTGGCCGAGGCGGAACGTCTGGTTGCGCGGGGGGTTAAGGAGATCAACGTCATCTCCCAGGACATTACCCGATACGGCAGCGATATGAGTGACGGCACGACCCTGGAAACACTTGTAAAGAGGCTGGCGAAGATAGGGGGCTTACGTTGGATACGATTGTTATACGCCTATCCGGACGGCATCACCGACAACCTGATTGCGCTTATCCGTGATGAACCGAAGGTATGTAAATATCTGGACATCCCGATCCAGCACATATCCGATCCGGTTCTGAAAGCGATGAAGCGGAGAAGTTCGGAACAGCAGATTCGGGACCTGATCGCAAAACTGCGGAGTGAGATCCCCGGCATCGCTCTGCGTACCTCGCTGATCGTCGGTTTTCCTGGTGAGACACTCGAAGACTTTACCACCTTGACCCATTTTGTCGAGCAGACCCGCTTCGACCGCCTGGGGGTTTTCTGCTATTCCAGAGAAGAGGGCACTCCAGCAGCAGAGTTGCCTGATCAAGTGTCGGAGCGCGTCAAGCGGGAACGCTACCGCAAACTGATGCGGGCCCAGGCGCGGCTCTCCTTCCGTCACAACCGCACTCTGATCGGAACGACCGAACAGGTTATTGTCGAGGGGTACAGCGAGGAGACCGAACTGCTGCTCAAGGGGCGGTCATCCCGTCAGGCTCCGGATATCGATGGTCAGGTTTATATCACCTCCGGAAATGCCGATATCGGCGACATCGTCACGCTCAAAATTACCGACTCATCGGATTATGATCTGATCGGCGAAATGGTGGAATAGCAGACTCCCATGAAACTTAATGCTAAATTGATTATCATCATGGTTTCCTTGCTGGTTCTGGCGATGCTGACACTTTTCATCCTCAATCAGTTTGCCCAGACCGACCTGGTGAACGAAATCCAGGATAGTTCTCAGGAAATATCCAAAGCTATCCAGATGAGCATCGAGGACCTCACCTCCGATACCGAGACATCCCGCCTGACAGATTATTTGAAAAAAGCCCGCGAAAAGGGCATCAACGAAATTAACATTATCAACACGGAGGGGGAGATTATCGACTCCTCCGACCCTGCGAAAATCGGTAAAAAACGTGAACTAAAAAAACTGGAGAAGGGGATCCACGCGGTACGACGACCGATTGGCGGTGCGGTGCTTTCCCAAAAGCCATACGAAGTGGTAGTGCCGGTTATTGTCGGCGACGAACAACTTGGGTATGTCCAGATCAACATGCTGCTGGACAATATTCGCGACATACAGCGGGCTAATTTCATCCGCCGACTGTTCGCCACCGGCATGGTTTTCGCCGTCGGCATCGCCCTGACTATTTTTCTCGCCCGACGCTATACAACCCCGATCAAAAACCTGGTGGAGGACTTCAAAAGGATCTCGGCCGGCGACCTGTCAGTTACCATCCCGGTAGAAAGCAACGACGAAATCGGAGAAATGGCCGAAGGCTTCAACAACATGGTTGAAAAACTGCGTGAACGTGAAACGCTCGAAAAACGTCTCTATGAGGCCGAACACCTCTCGCGGGTCGGGCAACTGGCGTCCGGCATCGCCCATGAAATTCGCAATCCCCTCAATTATATCAGCCTGGCGATTGATCACCTCAAAACCGAGATGCTCCCCTGCTGTGGCGACAAATGCTCCGAGTTGGAGGAACTGACGGAAAAGATCAAGGAAGAGGTACGCCGCGCAAATTACATGGTGGTGAACTTCATGAACTATGGCCGACCGCTCAAGCTGCGCCGGACGCAGGTCGTCTATCATGAGCTGCTGACCAAGGTTCTGCCGGTGCTGCAGGACCGATTAACAGAACAGCATATCACAGTTGTCCAGCAAATCCCTGCCGATCTGCCGCCACTCTGGATCGATGGAGAGCTGTTTCGAAACTGCATCCTCAATTTCATTACCAACGCTTCCCAAGCCATGCCGGAAGGCGGCACGATTACTTTGGAGGCTGGGATTACTGCGGACCGGGTAAAACTGACCTTCAGCGATCAAGGGCACGGCATATCTGCTGACGACATCGGCAAAATATTTCAGCCCTACTTCACCACCAAGGATGTCGGCATCGGACTGGGACTGGCTATTACCGAACGCATTATCAAAGAGCATGATGGCAAGATAGATGTTGAAAGCACGATCGGCTCCGGAACGACCATTACAGTTTCATTGCCGCTACAACCGGCGGAATCCTGAAAATTATTGAGGCACTATGAAAAGCAAAGGCAGCATTCTGATAGTTGATGATGAGAAGGGACAGCGGGACATCCTTAACCTGATCCTGAAAAAAGAGGGTTATGACATCGTTGATGTGCCCGGCGTGCGCGAAGCGCTGGCGCAGTTGGAAAAGCTGGAGTTCGACCTGATCATGACCGACCTCAAAATGCAGGGGCAAAGCGGGCTGGACCTGCTGGAAAAGGTTCTGGCCGACGATCCGCAGCAATGCATTATAATGATGACCGCCCACGGCTCTGTTGATTCGGCTGTCCAGGCCATGCGCAAAGGGGCCTTTGACTATCTGGAAAAACCGCTTGAGCGTGACAATCTGGTGCTTACTCTGATGAGAGCCTTCGAGCGCATCGGGCTGATGCGGGAAAACCGGGTGCTGCAGAAACGGATCGAATCTATTGCAACTATACCAAACATGCAGGGTGAACATCCTAAAATGAAGGAAGTCTTCAGAGTCGTTGCCAAAATTGCCCCTTCTAATTCTACCGTCCTGATCGTGGGCGAATCGGGAACCGGCAAGGAGCTGATTGCCCGGGCTATCCACGAAGGGAGTCCTCGCCACGACAAGCCGTTTATCGCCATCAACTGCGCCGCTATTCCGGAAACCCTGATTGAAAGCGAGCTTTTCGGGCACGAAAAGGGGAGCTTTACCGGTGCCAATGCCCGCGAGATCGGCATCTTCGAAGCGGCCAACGGCGGCACCGTATTTCTGGATGAAATCGGCGAAATGAACGTAGCCATGCAGGCCAAGCTGCTGCGGGCCATTCAGGAAAAGGAGGTCCGCCGGGTAGGAGGCAAGATCAATATTTCGCTGGATGTACGCCTGGTATCTGCAACCAACAAAGAGCTTGAACAGGAGATAAAAAAGGGAAGCTTCCGAGAGGATCTCTTCTACCGTCTGAACGTTATCCGTATAAATCTCCCGCCTCTGCGCGAACGGGGGAGCGACATCAAGACTCTGGCAGAGTTTTTCCTGGGAAAATACAGCAAGGCGGCCGGAATTACGATGGACGGCATCTCGAAGCAGACGTTGAAGCTGCTGATGAACTACAGCTGGCCAGGCAACGTTCGTCAACTTGAGTCAGTGATCGAACGCTCGATCCTGATGGCCGAAAGCAATTATATCGAACCGGGCGACCTTCCAACCGAGATCACAGCATGCGGTTCACTGGCAGGCGGTGTCAATTTCGACCTTCCGGCAGAGGGAATAGATTTCGAGTCACTCGAAAAAGGGCTGATCGTAAAAGCGATGGAACGGGCAGAGTGGGTGATAGGTAAGGCCGCGCCACTGCTGGGAATGAGTTACAAGACCCTGCAGTACCGTCTGGACAAGTTTGAAATCGAGCGCCCGGATAAACGGGTCAAATAGGAATTAAACCTCCGGTATAACCGTACCTGAGATGAGATGCGGGATTTCATCTCTGCTTCTCAATAGCGGTCAATACCTCCTTCGCTTCTCGGGGATAACGAGACTGCAACTGAAGGTACAGATCACGTGCCTCTTCCGGTTTTCCAAAAAAGACCAGGGTTTCAGCGAGCAGGGGGTAGAGTTTCAAGTATCCCGGATCCAGTTGCAGTGCAAATCTGAAGGCGTCAACAGCTGCAGCATATTGTCCCGTTTTCATAAGCAGGTACGCCTCGTCACCCTTCAGCAGGGAACTGAGAGGAAAACGCTGCAATCCTTCCCTGACTACACCCAGCGCTGCGAGCAGACTTGTATCTTCCCACATGGTGCGGGCCAGGGAGGCATAATAATTATCATCTGAAGCAGGGCTGATTCTTATGGCTTCCTTATAATGCAGCCGCGCAGAGCTTGTGACGCCTGTCCTGTCATAAGCCACAGCCAGGTTATAGTGGATAAAACTCACGTTCGGAGCAAAGAATACCGCCTTTTCAAGCTCTCCAATGGCCTCCCCGTACTTTTCACGCTTGTTGAGCATGGCGCCCAGATTGCTGTGAGCAAGCCAGTTGCTGCTGGTAACTTCAATGCCCCTCCGGTAGAGAGCAAAACCGTCTTTCCAGTATCCGCACTCTTTCCAGGTCATAGCGGCGCAGGCGATAACGACAAGCAGCGCCAAAACAGCAACGACTCTTTTGGGAAGTATCCTCGCCTCAACTAATGCCCCTGTGCCCCATACCATAATCGCAAAAATCCCCAAAGATGGTAAATAGCTATAGCGGTCGGCATATGCCTGAGATCCCACGGCAACAATACCTATTACCGGCGTCAGCATTACCAGATACCAGAACCATCCGAATATCAGCCAGGGAAAACGGTGCCTGAACCTCCATGAGAGATAAGTTGTCAGACCAAGAAGGATTGCGGCGATGCAGGATCGGTAGAGCGGCACTGCCGCATAGGGATAGAAAAACGCCAGATTGTGGGGAAAAAACAGTGAACGGATATAATAGACGTAGCCATCCAGGACTACGCCGAGTCTCACAGGAAGGGGAGTGCCGAGCGTGTTTGCCAGAGCCCCCTGGGAGCGCTGGGCAAGAACCGTTACTACCGAAACGGCTGTCACCGGAACCATCAGGGGCAGTTTTTCTTTGATCAGAGCCAACCACGATTGCCGGCCAAGTATTCCGTACGGCCAGAAGTCCAGCGCGAGCAGTATAATGGGAAGCGTGACCATCATCGGCTTAGCCATCAGACTCAGGCACAAGAGCAAAAACAGCGCCCAATAGTGGGTAAGACTGCGAGAGGCGCGGAAAGAAACATAGGCGTGCAAGGCGCATAATCCTAAGAACGCACTGAGCACATCCTTTCGTTCGGCAATCCAGGCCACTGACTCGACGTGGAGAGGGTGCAGTGCAAAGAGTGCCGCTACTATGAAGCTTTTAGCGGGGTCAGAAGTCAGCCGCCGAAACAGGAAGAATACAAGCAAGGCATTGATGATGTGAACGACGAGGTTTGTGGCATGATGTCCGGCCGGGTTCATACCGAAGAGCTGAATATCCAGAGCGTGTGACCACCAGGTTAGTGGAGTCCAGTTGCCGCCCGTAAAAGTCGTGAAAGACCAGCTGAAAACGCGTGCATTAAAACCTTGGGCGATAGAGGGGTTCATGGTGACGTAGATTTCATCATCATACGCCTCTATGAAATCGCAGAAAAAAATACGGCAATAGGCTGCTAGCGTGATCAGAGCCAGAAGTGATGGGTACAACACATTTTGAATCCGGTTGCTAATCTTGTTCACGAATGAAGCCATTTAAATCGATTGATTTGTTTGCAGATTGACAGGTTGTCAGTTTCGGTTTTTCCTTTTGCGCTCTCTATTTTGTTCAAACTGTCGCTTATCGGTTAAAACGGATACCCCAGTCCGACAAACACCGCCGGCCCGTCCTTGCCGAATCCAACATCCACCCTGCCGACAATATTCGGGCGCACTATCGCCCGGAAACCGATACCCGGATTGAACTCGAAATCAGATTTTCTGGCCATATCCAGAGACTCCATCACCGCCCCCAGATCAATAAAGGGCGCCACTTCCCAATCTGCCGTCACGCTGAACACTTCCCAGCGGAAGAGCCTGATGCGTTCTTCGAGATTGCAGAGCAGAAAACTGTTATCGATGAAGCGGTTGCGACCGTAGCCGCGCAAGGTGGTCTCACCACCAATGATGCTCTGTTCCAGAAATGGGACCGTATCACCAAGGGTCTGATTGTACATAAATCGAAACACGCTGATGTACCTACCGTCACTGAGCGGAATAAACCCCTTGGTTTCCACCTCGTAATGCCGGTAATCACCAGCCCCCCCCAACGCTTTCAGCGTCGGCTCGATGGATATTCGGGTATAACCGCCTGATGTCGGGGTGTCCCTATTGTCAAGTGTGCTGTACGAAAGCGAAATACGCATGGCATGAGTAGTAAACCCCTCAATACCGGGTACGGTTGCGGAGGAAAATTTGTCCTTGATGTCAGGAAGCCCGCCAAAAGCCCCCGGACGGATCTTGACATCACGTAAACGGTCGCCGAGTGTGACCTGGTAGTGCCTTCCGAGCTTATAACCGGCGGAAATATTGTAACCGTATTCGTCATTGGCATAATTAGTTTCCATCTGCTGGGGGCTTTTGGCGTTGAAGCCGAAAAAACGCGAAGAGCCATCCGCCAGCTTAAAGACAAACCCGTTCAGCTCAAGTTTATTTACGAGCTGATAACTATCCCTGACTCGAAGTTCGTAATCATGATTTATCCTGCCTGACCTGGAAAGATTGAACTCGGCATATCGATCCGGAGACAGATAGAAAGCGCCGTATAACGATGCGGTAACACCGAAATTATCGTTGTGGGTCACCTGAGGAGCCAACAGTGTCGTGACCTCGTCATCCTTGTTATGAGCCAGAAATGCAGTCAAGGCTCCGGACGTAATCCCTTCATTGGGACTTGCAGCGATCACCGGCAGCGGAATAGTTACCAGTTTTATCGTAGCTTCAGCGGGATTATCGGTCGAGGGCAGGTACAGTTTTTCACGGGGAATATAGCTGGTACAACCTGCCAGCAGCAACAGGCTCGCGCAAAAGATGGTACGGACGCACCGGATCGGTGCGTGTATTGAGTGGAAATTCGGCATGGTTGGTTCTTGTAGCATTGAGCACTGTTGCTGTCAATCGGCAAGGGTCTAAACGGAACAGTTTGACTTGTTTCGGATAATCCGTATACTTTCGCAAACTTCAGGAAATCTGTCGTAGGGGATAATAATGACTACAACGATACGCCGTTCCGTCTGCCCTTTTGATTGCCCGGATGCCTGCGGCCTACTGGTCGCCGTCGAAAACGGCCGCGCAACCAGTGTCAGCGGCGATCCGGATCATCCGGTTACACGCGGCCTGCTCTGCCCTAAAATGATTCATTATGAGGAGACAGTCCATTCTCCCCGGCGGCTGACAACGCCGCTGCAGCGGATCGGGAACAAGGGGGATGGTGAATTTGAACCGATCTCCTGGGATCGCGCGATCGAACTCATCTGCTCGCGCTGGCGGGACATAATCGCCGGTCATGGAGCAGAAGCCATCCTCCCCTACTCTTATGCCGGAACGATGGGACTGGTGCAGCGCAATGCAGGACATGCATTTTTCCACAAGCAGGGAGCGTCGCGGCTGGAGCGCACAATATGCTCACCGGCCAAGGATGCCGGCTGGAAATCGCTTATGGGGGCGACCCCGGCAATGGACCCCGCCGAAATCGAGCAAAGTGACCTGATTATACTCTGGGGCATCAATGCCGCCGCAACCAGTATCCATGCCATGCGTGATGCCCAGACGGCCCGGCGCAACGGCGCCCGACTCTGGGCCATCGATACCTACCGCACACCGACGTGCAATGCGGCAGATGAATCGTTTCTGATCCGCCCCGGCAGTGACGGCGCTCTGGTGTTGGGGATGCTGCATGTCATCGACCGGGAGGGACTGCTTGACATGGAGTTCATCTCGGCAAACGTCCTCGGTTTCGAGGAACTGGCATCTGAAATTCTGCCTGACTGTTCGCCGGCACGGATGTCGGAGATTTGCGGGCTGCCGGTTGACGTCATCGAACGGTTGGCGCGTGAGTATGCCCGGGCAAAGGCCCCCTTCATCCGTCTGGGGAGCGGCCTGACTCGCTACGGCAACGGCGCCATGACCGTACGCACGATCAGCTGTCTCCCGGCCGCAGTCGGCGCCTGGGCAAAGCCGGGTGGCGGCATTTTCATCGGCACCTCTACCGGGGGAGCGTTTCCGCTTCAGACCGTGACGCGGGAGGATTTCATGACGGGCATGCCGCGACTGGTCAGCATGAACCAGCTGGGCGGGGCGCTGACCGGACTGACCGCTCCGCCGGTAATGTCGCTGTACGTTTATCACTCCAACCCGGCGTCCATCGCCCCCGACCAGAATGCCGTCATTCGCGGCCTGGAGCGGGAGGATCTGTTCACTGTCGTTCACGAACGCTTCCTAACCGACACCGCCCGGTATGCCGATATCATTCTACCGGCGACCTCTTCGCTGGAACATCCCGACCTGTATCGCTGCTACGGCAGCTATCACGCCCAACGCTGCAGTGCGGTCATCCCGGCGGTGGGTGAAGCAAAGAGCAACCGGGAGGTATTCTGTCTGCTGGCGGCCGGAATGGGGTGGGACGAGCCCTTTTTCAGCTTGTCGGCAGATGAACTGGTCGAACTGCTCCTGGCAGAAGAAAACCCCTGGCGCGATGCAGACGTGACCGAACGATTGCGGCTGGGGGAGCCGGTCATGCTGACGCCGCTGACAGAGCCAAAGAAGGAATGGCTGACTCCCTCGGGAAAGATCGAAATACTGAACGTGCGCGAAACGGAACAGCTGCCGCGTCTGCTCCCGACTCATGCCGAGCGGGACGGTTACCCGCTGCGCCTGCAACCGACGACCACACCGTTTGCCCTCAATTCGAGTTTTTATGAACAGGACGAACTGCGTTCAAAACAGAAATGCATGGAACTGCTGATGAACAGGGGCGATGCCGAGGCGCGCGACCTGGCTGACGGACAAACGGTGGCGGCCTGCAATGACCTGGGAACGGTACGGTTTACCCTGCGGATTTCGGAGCGGGTACCCCCCGGGACGGTCGTTACCGAAGGGGTTTGGTGGCGCGAGTTCATCCCCGGCGACCGCGGGGTCAATGCCCTCACCTCGCAACGGCTGACCGACAGCGGGCGGGGAAGCACGCTGTACGATGTGACGGTGGAGGTCAGGGGGGCATAGGGAATTTCAAGCTCCACTCCTGGATATGGAGTGGTAGGGGGTGATTGTTTATCATGCCTTGATCATGACTTTGCCTACTTCATGCCACGCCAACGCTGCCGCCCCCAGAATCGCGCCGCTATCCTCCGGCAGCTCTGACCGGAGCAGTTTAACCTTCCCTTTATAGGGATTAAAGAGATACTCATCCAGATAGCGCCGCGTCGGAGTTATCAACAGATCTCCCGCAGCGGCCAACCCGCCGGACAAAAAGATTGCTTCGGGACTGGTGTGCGCAACGGCGTCGGCCAGCTTCATCCCCAGAATCCGGGCTGTCGCATCAAAGGCCGCCAGAGCGATGGGATCTCCTTCACAGGCGGCCTCATAAACCTGTTTAGATGTCAGCCGGCTGAAGCACGCTTCCCGCAGGGGGCTCGGATCACGCCGCTGTGCCAGCAGTTCTATCACGGTCCGGCAAAGCCCGGTGGCCGATACATATGTTTCCAGACACCCCTGTTTCCCGCAGGCACAGCTCCTCCCCTCCGGAGTGACGGTAGTGTGGCCGATTTCTCCGGCAAAACCATCAGTACCGTACAGAAGTCTGCCATTGACAATGAGACCGCTTCCCAGACCTGTTCCGAGCGTGATGACAATCACATGTTTCATTCCGCGGGCGCCGCCAAACTGCAACTCTCCGATTGCAGCGGCATTGGCATCATTGGTGATCGCAACCGGCAGATCATACCGCTGACGGAACAGCTCTACCAGATTGACCGAAGCCCCCCAGCTGAGATTAGGTGGATTCTCGACCGTCCCTCGAAGGTAGTTGGCATTGGGAGCACCGATGCCGATACCCGAAAATACAGTCTGTTGCGGGAGCGCCGTACGTCGTTGATCGATAGCATCGCAAAGACGGGTAACCAGATCCTGGGCCGGCTGGCCGGCCTGAGTAGCCAGAGTCCCTTCACATGCCAGAACGCCGTGACGATCCACAAAGCCGAAGGCAGAGGTCGTTCCGCCGATATCTATTCCGATCATGAAATTGTCAGCAGGCATGGCGGCTCCTTTATATCGATATTTCAAGTGGCAGATGAGCACCGGCAAGGATGGCTCTTTCATCTGCTCTGCTGCAGGATAAATATATCAGGACATGGTAATTTGACATGCCCGGATGCATGCTTACTCTTTAAAACCAACAGTAACATACGTTGTCAGCAAGCTCAATTGTTGTTCATCAGACCGTCAATACTCCGGCAAAAACAGCTGCAATTACACGACTTCAGACTGGCCGGCCTAATACAGCTCAAGGTTGAGAGATAGCTGCCGATAAAAATAAAACGGAGTGCCGGCTTGCCAACACTGTCAGCAATCGCTCCACTCTATGACTAATCACCGAAAAGGCTAAATACGGGTAACCGTGTGGCGCAAAGCTACCATCCCAGGCCGGGATAGAGGGGTTACCGAAGTGGTTCAGATACTACACACATACTGCACCCGTTTTCGCATGACATCCATCATGTAAAGGCGGGTTTTTTTGTGAAATACATTAATCTGACTGGTTGAGTCCGAAAGAGGTAATAACAATGTTGACACGAGTGATGCCTGGTCGCGTGAATACACAGGCTGGACCGCGCCGGTTGTGCCGACGTCCACAGGCTCTGTTTCTATCGAAGGCTCGCTGGCCTCAGCCAACAACGCTCTAAAGCTCATAAATCCTTTCATCAGCAGCAGCGAGTACTTCCTGGCCGAGAATCGCCGTCCTCAAGGGTGGGATCTGGGCATATCGAACCAGTTCGGAGCCGGATGGACGGGAGGATTACTGATCCTGCATGTGGATAACGCCATGGGAACCAACCAGCATGGCGCCACGGCACACCAGGGTGTGGTTGTCGAACTGGCAAATACGACCGCCATGGGATGTAACATGCTTACATCCAAGACGTGTTATGGAAAGCAGCAGACCTTTTTCTACAGCAGCAACAACTCTTCGTATAATTCCAGCACAACCCCCGCCTCGAAGTACTACAACGGTACGCCAAGCTTTCGCGCACTTGACAATATCTCCGCTTCCGGCGACGCCATGACAGCAACCTTCAGTATTGGAGGCACAGCGCCGGTAGGTTCTATCAAGGTCAATAGCGGGTCGATTTACACATCTTCCACATCCGTAACTCTCAATCTGAGCGCTGTTGTAGCGGCGCCGAGTACGTTAAAGGATATGTGCTTCAGCAATGACGGGAGCACATGGAGTACATGGGAGGCGTACAAGACAACCAAAGCCTGGAGCCTCGACGCTGGAAGCGACGGGAACCGTACCGTCATGGTCAAATATCGTGATGCAGGCGGTAACGAGTCCATCCTTATGGCGCCACCATTACACTGGACACCACGCGGCCCACAGCGATTATTGTTGCAAACAGCGGTCTTGGTGGGCCCACCAAGGCATCAGTGATCAGTTTCTCTGCCAGCAGCGCGGACGTGGTCTCCTACAGATACAAGGTTGACAGCGGTTTATGGTCTGCCGAGATACCTGTGGCCACTACAGTAAACTATTCCGGCCTGACCGTTGGAACACATAATCTCGCAATGATCGGCAAAGACAATGCAGGAAACTGGCAGTCAACATCCAGTCCATCGACATTCACCTGGACAGTGGAGCAGACTCCTGCAATAACCACGGCAACCCCATCCGGAGGTAATTACATTACGCCGCAGGCGGTCACCCTGACTACAAACGAAACGGGCACCATCCGTTTTACAATCAACGGGGCGATTCCGACTATGGCTTCGGCCACGTACAACGGACCGATTGCCATTAACGCCACCACAACCCTCAAGTATTTTTCGGTGGATGCTGCCGGCAATGCGGAAGCGGTCAAGACACAGATCTACAACCTGCCGCCCACAACTACCGTCATTGGCGTCCCGGCCTCCACGAAGCTGACGACTGCGACTCTCACCGTGGGAGGAGCCGGTGTTGTTGCGTACAAATACATACGTGACGGCGGGGTGCAATCGGCCGAAATTCCGGTAGCCACCAAAATCGTCCTGACAGGCCTCTCGGTCGCAAGCCACACGGTCTCGGTAATCGGCAAAAACAGTGTCGGCGATTGGCAGTCCACGGCGACGACAGTCAACTGGACGGTCGAACAGACCGCTCCGTTTACCACCGCCTCACCGCCGGGTGGAACCTACGCCACACCGCAAACAGTTACACTGAGCGCCAGCGAGACGGCCACCATTTACTACACTACCAACGGGACTGCACCGACAAAGGCTTCGGCCAAGTATGCCGCACAGCTCAGCATAGCTACGACAACCACGCTGAAGTACTTTGCGGTTGATCAGGCCGGCAATGCAGAGGTGGTGGAGACACAGATATACACGCTGCCGCCGACCGCAACGATTTCAGGTGTCCCGGATACGGTATCAGCAGGTGTTCCCATCGTTGTTTCAACTGGAGGAGCGTATGTAATTGCCTATAAATACCGACTGAACAGCTCTCCATGGTCCATAGAATCACCGGTCACGACACCCCGTACTCTGGCGGGCCTCCCTGTCGGCACCCATATGGTTGAGGTGATCGGCAAAAATGCTGCCGGCACATGGCAGCAGGATATCGATGCAACGGCCAAAGTGGTAACGGTTAACTGAGACCATCAGAAAGTAACGATTTATAATCAAACAAAACCTCTTGACTTTGTGAGGTTAATTTTTCTAATATGCTTGAAATAGTAAAGGCAATGAAGAGGAGTAGTAGCCATTTACATGCTTTTCAGAGAGCCGGTGGTTGGTGCGAACCGGTAAGCATCGTGGTGAACTCGCCTTGGAGCCGCTCTGGTGACAGGTAGTCAGAGTCGTGAACCTGCGTTAAAGGAGAATCAAGGCCTGGTTGTATTCAGGCGAATTGGGTGGTACCGCGGATGGTTCAAAACCTCTGCCCCAAATATGGGGTAGGGGTTTTTTTTATTCACGTGACTGAAAATATCTCT
Source organism: Geobacter sp. (assembly GCA_025360785.1). Lineage (GTDB taxonomy): Bacteria > Desulfobacterota > Desulfuromonadia > Geobacterales > Pseudopelobacteraceae > JACRCG01. The sequence continues at coordinate 542 of JANYBN010000108.1, read as the reverse complement.
GCGAGAAAGCACGCTTAAGTCGCAGGACAAAGAAAGGGGACAAACATGGCTAAGGCAGCGAAGAAAGACGACCGGAAGATTATCAGGATTTTTGACACGACGCTGAGGGATGGAGAGCAGGCGCCAGGCAACAGCATGAACATAGAGGAGAAACTGCGGATCGCCAAACAGCTGCAGAAACTGAATGTTGATGTCATCGAAGCCGGTTTTCCGATCGCATCCGAGGGGGATTTTGAAGCGGTCAAAAAGATTGCCCAGACGATCAAAGGGCCTGAAATTGCCGGTCTGTGCCGTTCAAGTGAAAAGGATATAGATCGTGCCTGGGAAGCTCTTAAATATGCCGGAGAGAAGGGGCGTATTCATACCTTTATCGCTACTTCCGACATCCATATGAAATACAAGCTGCAGATGGAACCTGCCAAAGTTCTTGCTTCAGCCGTTAAGGCGGTCAAGCGCGCCGCCTCTTATACCCCGAATGTGGAATTTTCCTGCGAGGACGCCGTCCGCACCCGTTTGCCGTTCCTGGCGGAAGTTGTTGAAGC
>JANYBN010000089.1 GCA_025360785.1 Geobacter sp. | reverse complement strand
GACTCGGTCCGTGACCGTATCCGGAGCGGCAAGGGGAAAATCCGCGGCATGGGGGCCGATTACCTTGCCTACGCCCTGATCGATGCTGTTGTTGACGGCTATTTCACCGTTCTGGAAGAATTCGGCGAGCGGATTGTCGATGTCGAGGAAGAGTTGACTCTGGCACCTGACCAGAAGTCCCTCCACCTGCTCATCGGCATGAAAAAGGAGATCATTTACCTGCGCAAGACCGTCTGGCCGCTGCGCGAGGCGATCTCTTTTCTGGAGAGGGGCGACAGCCCGCTGCTGCATGACGCGACCCGGCTCTATTTCCGTGATGTCTATGATCATACCGTGCAGGTGATAGACACGGTCGAGACCTACCGCGATCTGCTCTCCGGCATGCTAGACCTCTATCTCTCCAGTATCAGCAACCGCACCAACGAGGTGATGAAGTTTCTGACCGTGATCGGCACCATCTTCATGCCGCTGACCTTTCTGGTCGGGGTCTACGGCATGAACTTCAAACATTTTCCCGAGCTGGAGTGGAAGAACGGTTATTTTATCCTCTGGGGTCTGATGATCGCAGTGGCGCTGCTGATGGTGGCATATTTCAGAAAGAAACGCTGGTTATAGGCTCTTGCGATTTGATTCTTTTAAATAATGAAAAACTTTAGAAAAAATTACTCACGCAACGACGCAACGAAAGGCTTAAAGACAAATATATTTCATGGTTTTAAAACGTTGCGTCGTTGCGCCGTTGCGTGAAAATTAGTTTTTTACTTCTGGCTTGTCAGGATGAGGATAGTAACAATGACAAAACTTGTACTCAAATGGGCGCTCAACTCCTTCGCCCTCTTCTTCGTAATGAAGGTGATCTCCGGCATCCGGATTGACCGCTTTCAGGATCTGCTGCTGGCAACGCTGGTCATCGGCCTGCTCAACGTTTTTCTGCGACCGATCATTATTCTGCTGACCCTGCCGGTTACCCTGCTGACGCTCGGTCTGTTTACCTTCGTCATCAACGGCCTGATCTTCTTTATGGCAGCGCATCTGGTGCCCGGCTTCCACGTCGCCGGTTTCGGCTCTGCGATAGTTGCCGCACTTCTCTTCAGCCTGTTCAGTTTTGTCATGAACATGCTGTTCGGAACAAAGAAGTGACTTTCTGCCGCCACAACAACGCTCCGCATTTCAGCACTGTAGAATGCACCCCATGAACTCCCCTGACACCGCACTCGTACACCGCGTCGAACAAACCATCCGCCAGCACAGCCTCTTTCATCCGGGTGACACCCTGGTCGTCGCCCTCTCCGGGGGGGCTGACTCGACAGCCCTGCTCGATCTCCTTTTCCGGCTTCCGGGCTACAATCTCCGCCTGATCGTCGCCCATCTGAACCACTGCCTGCGCGGCGTCGAATCTGACGGTGACGAGGAATTTTGCCGTGAGTTGGCGGCACGCCATGCGATCCCGTTCGAAGCGCGCCGGGTCGATGTTCGGAGAGTTGCCGATGAAAACCGCCTGAATCTGGAGGATGCGGCCCGGCGGGCCCGGATAGAATTTCTGGACGAGATCTGCGCCAAGTACGGGGCCGCTGCGGTCGCGCTGGCCCACCACGCCGATGATCAGGCCGAAACAGTGCTGATGCGGCTCCTGCGCGGCTCAGGCCTGACCGGACTGTCGGGTATGGCGTACCGCAATGCCCGCGGCTACGTGCGGCCGCTGCTGGAAATTACCCGCACCGAAATCGAAAAGTACCTCCGCAGCTCCGGCCAGGAATGGCGCGAGGATGCCAGCAACAGTGACACGATCTACCTGCGCAACCGCGTCCGCCACCAGCTGCTGCCGCTTCTGGAGGAGTACAATCCCGCCATCCGCTCCTGTTTGGCCGCAACGGCGTCAATTATCGCTGATGACGAAGCGCTGTTGGCCGAACTGACCGAACAGGCCGTTGCCGGGTCATGCACGGTAGGGGAGGGGGAGATCGTCTGCCGCGTCGGGCAGCTCATCACACTCAAACCCGCCCTGCGGCGCAGATTTCTCCGTCATGCCTTCAAACAGCTGGCCGGCACTCTGGAAGGGGTGAGTCTGCGCCATCTCGAAGCGCTCTGCGATCTGTTGGAATCAGGCCGCCCCAATGCACGGCTGGCTCTCCCGCACGGAGTAGCGGCGGTACGGGCATATGACCGGTTGGTATTGATGCGGACGAGCGAGACTGAACCCGAAACCGGCTTTGAACTGCAGATTGCGGAACCGGGCTGCTATCAGCTCCCCTCCGGCGGGTCGATTACTGTTGAATCGGCCGACGCAGCAACCTTCCCGACAGATCCCGACACGCTGTATTTAGACCTCGATAAAACCCCCTTCCCCTGGCTGATTCGCACCTTTCGTCCCGGCGACCGCATTATCCCGTTCGGCATGAGCGGCAGAAAAAAGGTCAAGGATATCTATATAGACCGGAAGATCCCCCTTGCCGGGCGGAGGCGTATTCCGCTGCTGTGGCAAGGCGATGATCTGCTCTGGATTGCCGGAGTGTGCGCATCCGAATTATGCCGCATTGGTTCGCCCTCAGCTACCCTGGTTCGGGTGACATTTAACCCTGGTGGATCGGATACGCAAGCATAAAGGATTTGCAAGACCACAGAAGGAGGCAGTAACATGGCAGCTCAAAGGAATTTGTTTGATAGGGGGTGAAATCCATGGACAAAATTGAGCATAGTTCCAGAATTGTTTGTGCGGCAAAATGCATTTTGAATTTTGATGGATCTGATTTTCACGGCGTGATCGAGAATATCTCTCTAACTGGTGCATTGATAAAGCTGAACAACAAGATCCCGGACAGCATCCACCCTGGCGATATCTGTTACCTGCTGTTATGCAGCGATACGGATTTATACCCTGTAAAGTATACCTGCAAGGTCATCCGGTTTGACTCGGAAATCATAGGGATTGAATTTCTGGAACTTAACACGATGTAAAGATGGAAAATGGCAACAAGGAAGCTCGGCTTGTTGTTGAATTTCAACGTACTCCATATGAAGGATGGCATTAAAAGGATCATCAACAATCTGTAAGGCTTTCTCACCGCAGAGTACGCAGAGTAACGCAGAGGAAGTCAAAATCTTGATGTAAGATCAAAGTCTTGAAGACAATAATCTTTTATTGGTGAATCAAAATCCTTTTCTGCTTTTCCTCCGCTTCTGGTTTTCTCTGCGTCCTCGCTTAGAAGCGCCTACTTCTGGCTGCGGTAAAACGAATTTGATTTAAAAACTTTCTCACCCTGCCGGTTTATCCCCCCCTGAAAAGACATTGTCACCCGAGATGATCCTGCGTGTGGCGCATCAGCTTGATCAGCAGTGCCGGGATATAGCCGCAGGCGTACAAAAAAGCGGAATAGCCGGGAAGCCGAACCATGCTCACCCACTACCTAAAATCCTTCTCCTCCCTCCGCTCCGACACCAGCCGCTCCCGCTGGACGGCATCAACCAAATTCCGCGCCCCTCATAAGCCGCTCCTGTTGCTGGTCGTTATCGACCTCATCGCCCAAGGGATCATAAAAACCAACATCAGCTAATTCACCCCCGATCTGGGAAAACAAATTATTTGATTATCGACTGAATATTGATCATTTTTATGATATTGTCTGAGTTAGGCAGAGAACGGTTGTTTTCTGTGTAGATGATGTAACCATGAGACCGAGGTGATACATGAATATAGCGCTTCCTTTGGATCAGATGACTATCGGAGACAAAATTCGCACCATGGAATACCTGTGGGATGATCTGTGCCTGCATGCCGATCAGGTGCAGTCCCCATCCTGGCACAGCGATGTTCTTGCAGAGCGTGAGCGGAATATCCGTGTTGGTGAGGCGTCATTCGAGGACTGGAACAGTGCCAAGAAAAAGATCAGGGAATCGCTCCCGTGAAAATCCGCATACTTGATGCCGCCTCTCAAGACTTGATAGACGGTGCCATATTCTACGAGAAACAGGAAGAAGGACTGGGTTCATACTTCATTGATTCCCTGTTTTCCGATATCGATTCTCTGCTGATATATTCCGGCATCCCGTCTATTTCGGTTTCTACCATCGCATGTTGTCAAAACGTTTTCCTTTTGCTGTTTACTACAAGGTTGCCGACAAGGTCGTGTCGGTTCATGCCGTGCTTGATTGCCGCCGCAATCCTGCATGGACCAGAAAGCGTCTCACCTGAGGACTGAATTCCGAGGAAATCATACTTAATTCGCATCAAACGTGCCACTGTATCGGTAAGTAGCCTTTAGGCAAGGAAGAATAAATGAGCTAAGTCCCGACAAATCCTGCTATTCATTGCCCAAATATGGCAACTAAACCAGCTGAAAGTTCAATGAAGAGTCGGAAAAATAGTAATCGTGTAAAACTTGAACTGATGCTGTCTCCTGAGGTAAAGGCAGAATTTGACAATTTGGCACAGGTTACTATGTTAACAATAGTTGCTTTGTTCGGCGAAATGCTTAAACGGTGGTCTGCTGAACCTGTGAATGTTGAACAGGAAAAACTGCCGGAAGAAAATGTTGAACAGGAAAAACTGCTGGAAGATAGTGCTGTTTATGCCAACGCACGGCGGCTGTTGTTTGCGTATGGAGCGCATCCGGTCATGGCAAGGAGAGCGTTGCAGAAAGAGATTGATGCCGAAACCGGAGAGTATGAGTCATGGAAGGTCAGCGGGTCTGAAGCCGGTATTCGGTACAACCGAATTAATATCGCACTTATTACGCTAGGCTATGAGCTTGAACAAGATGATGATGTCCCTGAGTTCCTACGATTAAATGGAATACAATCGGATGACCTGAGCATCAATATTATCAATACTCAGTTGAACGGTAAGCATACCCGTAAGGAAATGGTAAAAGCATCACTTCGGGCAGTTAAAGAAAAAGCATCCGTTCCTGCTGTGAAGAAAAAAGCTAAAGTCCCTGCCAGGATTGAAATTATTAAGTGAATATATAAGGGTCGCGTCTCCATTATCCACAAAATCCAAGGCCAACCCATGACCACCCTGATCCCCAGCATAACCTCCTGCAAATTCGACACTCCCGGTGAGCGTCGCTTTGCCCGTTTTGCTTGAGGCAAAGCTGGAAGATGACTATTTCTGCTGGTGCACGTCCCCATTGGTCCTTTCAGGCTCACCCCGACTTTATAATCCTTCGCCCGCAACGAGGCTTGCTTGTTCTGGAAGTGAAGGACTTGCGCATGTCCACCATCCAGTCCATCAACAACCACGAAGCAACCATATTCGCCATCCCCCGCAAAAACATCAATATGGTGATTAGGAACACATTTCAAAACTGTTGTTAATGGTAATCTCCTTTGTACGTGCCGGAAAAAACGGCACCGGGCGCAGGTCCGGCAGAAGGAGACCGTTATGTCAGCCTTTGAGAGAAAAACGATCGATTCATACCGTATGTGGTTACTTCCCGTCATCGCAGCCGCCGCATTCATGGCCCCCACTTTCTCCCATGCCGAAACAATCCCGCTGATGCTTAACGCGGCGGACAGACGTCCCGTCCCTGAGATTGCACTGCATACCGTCAAGCGGACAATGGATGTCGGCCTCAACGAGAACGGTGATCTGATGATAAAGCGGGGCGGTGTCTCGCTGATCATGGCCTACAACCCGCCCGAAGGATATATCGAACCACAGGAACGGATCAGAATCGCACAGAGGCAGGATTGCCCATCCATGAGCGGCATCAGCCTCAAGGCCAGCTTTCTGTTCTGAGCAGAAATTCTTTTCCGCAGATCATGTTGTGCGCTGTATAACCCCATTCCGGGGCCGCTCTTCTCTGCATTTCTAATCCCCCCACGCACAAAGCAAATATAAATTCGCACTTTTAAGATTGCATTGTTGTCCTCCCGCCTTCATTATTCCAGCGCTTCATCTCCATCTGCATCGAGCATCGACTGGAAAACCCTTGCGCAACTTTCTCATCATAACACTGCTCCTCCTCTCCACCCTATCGTCACCGGCTCTCTCCGCCGAACATCAGGTTTTTCCCGGCATTGATGTGCTTGCCGGGCAACACTTCGCCGCTCTCCAGGGGAAACGGATCGGGCTGATCACCAACCACACCGGCCGTTCCGCGTCCGGAACCAGCACGGTCGATATTCTCTTCCACGCGGCCGGTGTGCGGCTGACGGCGCTGTTCAGCCCCGAGCACGGCATTCGCGGCGAGGCCGATGACAAGCTCGGCTCGTCCGTTGACAGCGCGACCGGCCTGCCGGTCTACAGCCTGTACGGAACCGGCTGCCGCCCGACGCCCGCCATGCTGCAGGGGGTGGATATCCTGGTGTTCGACATCCAGGATATCGGCACCCGCTTCTATACCTATATCGGGACGCTGGCTCTGGCCATGCAGGCGGCCAAGGATGCCGGCATCCCCTTCGTGGTGCTCGACCGCCCCAATCCGATCGGCGGCGATGACGTGCAGGGGGCAACCCCGACAGCCGCATTTCCCCTGATCACCAAACGGCAGCGCACAGCTCCGGCGGATAACGGCTGCAGCTCACTGACCAGCATCCATCCGATCCCGACCCGCCACGGCATGACCGTGGGGGAACTTGCGCGCCTGTTCAATACGGAATACGGCATCGGCTGCGATCTGACCGTGATCCCGATGCGGGGGTGGCGGCGCAGCATGTATTTCGATGACACTGGCCTCGACTGGATCAATCCTTCGCCGAACATGAAAAGTCTGACCGGCGCGATTCTCTATCCTGGACTCGGCACGCTGGAGGCCGCCAACCTCTCCGTCGGGCGCGGCACTGAACATCCCTTCGAGATGTACGGCGCCCCCTGGGTCGATGCTGCCGCGCTCATGCACAACCTGTCGGCCCGCGCGATTCCGGGCATCACCTTTGAGCCATGCGCGTTCGTGCCGACCGCAGCCGGGAACCCGTATCGCGGCGCAACCTGCTACGGCGTCCGCATCGCCGCCATCGATCGCAGCCGCCTCAACCCGGTTCTGGCCGGGCTGCACCTGCTGCAGGCTCTTTACGAGACGCAGCCGACGCAGTTCAGGACCGATGCCGGCTTTGCCGTCCAGGTGGGTGACAGGAGCGTCTGGGAGATGCTGACGAAACAGAAGAAAAGTCCGGAGGAGACGGCGGGGCGCTGGAATGGCGATCTGGCAAGGTTTGCGGCCCTGCGGGAAAGGTATCTGCTGTATTAAGGGATATTTGTTGTCGCAGTATTCAGCAAAAAAATATAAAGTCAGGGCCAAAACCGACCCGAATCCGGGCGCGATTCTGACCCTGCTGTTTATTTACGGTTCCTGAGGGGACGTCGAGTTGTTAACCATGATGCCGCTAAAATCCCGCTTTAACTCTCCCCGCATGGTCACCGGCCTGCATGTCTCCCTGGTCGTGCTGCTTGGCCTGCTCTGCTATTGCAACTCGTTTTCCGTTCCCTTCATTTTTGATGATTTCAACTCCATCGTTAATAATCCGGTCATTGTCGGAGCCACTAACCTGTGGGATATCCTGCTGCACGGCGGATCGCGCCGCATCGCCGATCTCAGCTTTGCCGTCAATTTCCGGATCTTCGGCCTGCAGGTAGCCGGCTATCACGCCACCAATCTCGCCATCCACCTGTCGGCAGCTGTCGTGCTCTATTTCCTGAGCGCCGCTCTGCTTGACTCCCTGGATAGCGTCTATCGCTCCGGTGAGCCGGAAGCCGAATCGGAGCGGTTTATCCCGCTGGCCACGGCCCTCGTGTTCGTCAGCCATCCGCTCCAGACCCAGGCGGTAACCTACCTCGTCCAGCGGCAGACCTCACTGGCGACGCTCTTTTATCTGCTCGCGCTGCTGGCCTATGTCAAGGGGCGGCTAAGTCTTGAACAGCATGGCCTCAAAGGCGGCGTGCTGCGCTGGGGAGTGACCCTGTCAGCCATGGCGCTGCTGGCCTTTCATACCAAACAGATCACCTACAGCATGCCGCTAATGATTCTCATGCTCGAACTGGCCCTGTTCCGCGGCCGCCTGTTCAAGCGCGGCCTGATCGCGGCCGCAGCAGCAGGTCTGCTGCTGCTCCTGACCGTGCTCCTGCCTCCCCTGCTGAACGGCTCACCGGCTGAGACCCTGTTCGATCTGCGCGGGGCAACCTCCGAAGATCTGTACTTCTCGCGGAGTTCCTACTTCCTGACCCAGGCGCGCGTGGTCGTCACCTACCTGCGTCTGCTCCTCCTGCCGCTTCGGCAGAACCTGGACTACGACTACCCGATTTATTCATCGCTTCAGAATGCAGAGGTCATAGCCGCGCTGATCCTGCATGCCCTCATGCTGGCAGCGGCGTTCGTCCTCTATCGCCGGTCACAGCTTCAGCTCATCTCGGCGGACCGCCGGCAAGGCTGCTATCTGCGCCTGATCGCCCTCGGGATTGCCTGGTTCTACATAGCGCTGAGCGTTGAGTCGAGCTTCATACCGATTTCCGATGTGATCATGGAACACCGCGTCTACCTGCCGTCGGCCGGCTTCTCTCTCGCCCTGTTCGCCTTTGCCGCGCTGGTCAGCCGGAAGCTTCAATGCGGGGTGCGCTACCGCTGGTTTGCGCTGACGGCACTATGTTTGATCTTCCTGACGCTGACCATTGCGCGCAACCGGGTGTGGAATGACGATGTGCGCTTCTGGCAGGATGTCGCCGCCAAGTCTCCCCGCAAAGGGAGGGTGCTTGCGAGCCTTGGCCGGGCGTATATGAATCATAACCGGAGCAAGGAGGCGCTGCCGCTGTTTGTCGATGCGATCAGGCTTGATATAAGGGCGGAGGTCGCCTGGAAAATGCTCGGCTTTTCCCTGCAGGGGCTCAACTGCTATCAGGGGCGGTTTACGACCGGCAGGGAGTATCTGACCCCGGAGGGAGAGGTCGATTTCCGTTGGTATCGCCAGTCCACCAGCACCCAGTTCAATAACATGGGACTGGCCACCGAGTTCATCGGGCAGCCGCAAGAGGCGCTCAAGTGGTATGTCCAGTCGGTAAGCATGGCCCCCGGCTACACCTTGGCATGGTACAACCTGGGGCTGTTGTCGGCACGGCTCGGCAATTATGCTCAGCGAGACAGGGCGCTCCTGAAACTGAAAGCCCTTGACCCCGATCTTGCGAACAAACTGGCCGGTGACATCCGCCCGGATCGTCCCACTTTTTAAGGAGGTTCATATGAACAAAAAAATCGGCATCCTTACCGGTGGCGGCGACTGCCCCGGCCTTAACGCCGTCATCCGGGGCGTGGTCAAGAGCGCCATCATCCGCCATGGCTGGGAAGTCATCGGCATCGAGGACGGTTTTGACGGACTCCTAGATCTTGATAAATGCCGGTCGCTGACCCTGGAGAGCGTCCGCGGAATCCTGCCCCGGGGCGGCACCATACTGGGCACTACCAACCGCGGCAACCCCTTTTCCTACCCGAAAGAGCAGGACGGCAAAATTGTTATCATAGATCAGTCAGACAAGGTTGTGGAAAACGTGCGCACGCTGGGACTCGACGCCCTGATTGCCATCGGAGGGGAGGGGTCGCTCAAGATCGCTCTGGAGCTGGCTAAAAAGGGGGTGCCGGTGGTGGGCGTGCCGAAGACCATCGATAACGACCTGCGCGGGACCGACTTCACTTTCGGCTATAATACCGCGCTGGAAACCGCCACCGATGCGCTGGACAAGCTGCACACAACCGCCGAGAGCCACCACCGGGTGATGATCCTGGAGGTGATGGGGCGCTACGCGGGGTGGATCGCTCTGGAATCTGGCATCGCCGGCGGCGCCGACGTGATTCTGATCCCGGAGATTCCCTACGATTTCACGCGTGTCTGCGCGGCCATCAAGAAACGCTCCGACCGCGGCAGCCGCTTCAGCATCCTCGTCGCCGCCGAGGGCGCTTTCCCTGTCGGCGGCGACCGGGTCGTGGCCAAGTCGGCCGACGAGCGCAACGCCATCGAACGTCTGGGCGGCGTCGGCCAGTACGTGGCGAAACAGATCGAACAGTGCCTGGAGATGGATGTGCGTGTCACCGTACTTGGCCACCTGCAGCGCGGCGGTTCACCCACTACCTTTGACCGCGCCCTGGGGAGCCGCTTCGGCACCAAGGCGGTGGCGATGGTTGCCGCCGGAGAGTTCGGCAAGATGGCCTGCCTGCGGGGCAGAACTATCGGCACTGTGTCCATCGAGGACGCGGTTCGCGACCTGAATCTGGTCGATCCGGAGGGGGAGATCGTGCGTACGGCCGAGGATCTCGGCATCATGCTGGGGCGCTGAAGAAGCAACCTGAAAACGTTTTGCCTCATGATTACCTCTCGATTTCCTGGATTTAGAACTTAAAATCTTGAAGTAATCTTGAGGTAATCGTGAAGCTGAAATAGGTACTTGAATCAGTAAGTTACCTGCATATTACTCCAATTTTTAAACACGTAAGTCGTAAGAAGCTTATAAGCGCCCAGGCTACCTGCGCGAAGGAAACTGATGCGATCGTTTTTCATTTCCGTAATCCTGCTGCTTTGCCTCTCTTCCATTTCCCATGCGGCGCGGCTCGACACCTCGTTTGTCTTTTCCACCATCGAAACCCCCCATTTCTCGATCCATTTCCATCAGGGGCTGGAGCCGGTCGCCCGGAAGGCTGCGCTCTTCGCCGAGGAGGCGCATGGCAGGCTGACCAGGGAATTCAGCTGGGAACCGGGCGAAAAGACCGAAATGGTGCTGATCGACGACAGCGACTTTGCCAACGGCTTCTCTACGGCGCTTCCGTACGACACCATCTACGTCCAGGTGGTCCCGCCGAATCTGGCCTCGACTCTCGGCGAGTACGACGACTGGCTGAAGGTCGTGATCACGCATGAATATGCTCACATCGTCACGCTGGACCCTTCGCGGGGTTACTGGAAGGTGATGCGGAAAATCTTCGGCAAACCGGTCCCGGGGACAGACCCGCTTTCCGAGCTGCTCTTCCTGGTGACCGCCCCGCCGAACTCCTTTTTGCCGCGCTGGTGGCATGAGGGGATGGCCACCTGGGCGGAAACAGAGTTCACCGGGGCAGGGCGGGGCAGAAGCAGCTACTATGACATGATCTTCCGCATGGCGGTTGCCGGGGATAATCTTCCGACCATCGCCATGATCAACGGCGATGTCCCGGAGTGGCCAGCCGGCAGCCTTCCCTACATATACGGTTACCGGCTGCAGCGGTACATTGCCGATGTCTACGGAAAGGAGGCCCTGGGCAAGCTGAACATCGCCCACGCGGGGCGCTTCCCCTATTTCATCGGTGCACCGCCGCAGGAGCTGTCCGACGGGAAGAGCTACCGCGACCTGTATGACGAAATGATTGTTGCGCTCAAACGCGAGGAGTCGCAGCGTATCGCGCTCCTCTCCACGGTGCCGTTTACCCCGCTGCAGACGGTCTCGAACCGGGGCGAAATACTGACCAATCCGCGCTTTTCTCCAGATGGCAGCCGCATCGCCTTTGCCAAGCGCGACCCGCACGACCACATCTCGACCGTCATCACGGACAGCAGCGGGAGTAACATTCTGGGCGAATTCCGGCGTACCTACTCGGACAGCGGCATCTGCTGGTCCCCTGACGGGAGGAGTCTCTATTTCACCCAGTCCGAGATCAACAACGGCTTCAACATCTATCAGGACCTCTACGCCTATGATCTAGCGCATGATTCCGTCACCCGTCTGACCAATGGACAGCGCCTGGGAGATACGGATCTCTCGCCGGACGGCAGGTTCTTCGCCGCCGTCGTCAGCACACGGGGGAGTCAGAATCTGGCGCTGTTAGAAGCCGGCGGGCCAGGCACGTTGAAGCAGCCCCGCTTCATCACCGATTATCAGCTGCAGCGGGTCTCCTCGCCGCGCTGGTCGCCCGACGGCACGACAGTCTCCTATGCAGTTACGGACAATGCCGGGCAGAGCTCAATCCACCTTTACGAAATCGCTCCCGGCAGGGACCGCACGCTGTTCACCGTGAATCATACCGCGGCCTGGCCGGTCTGGTCGCGGGACGGCTCCACTCTTATCTACGTTTCTGACGAAACCGGGGTCTTCAACCTGTTTGCCTACTATATGAAGGAGGGGAAAAGCTATCAGGTGAGCCACCTGCTCGGGGGTGCCCTGCAGCCGGACCTCTCGCCGGACGGTACGGCGATCATCTTCTCCAGCTATGACTCGCACGGTTTCAGTATCGCGCAGATGCAGCTCGACCGTAAAACGTGGACGGCAGAGCGGGGCCCCTCGCTGTTGCCGACACGCCAGGTGACTACGCCGGTAATGGAGGGCAGCGGCGATAAAGGGAAGGACGTAAATGGACATGCGGCGCTGACGCCGGTCGCTCCATACAGCCCACTGCGTACGTTGCTTCCCGCGTTCTGGCTGCCGAGGATTTCCGGTGACGGCTCAGTCCAGTCGGTACTGGGGGTGTTCACCGCCGGTGCAGACGTGCTCGGCTACAACTCCTACGCGCTTGCCGCCGATTACAGCCAGGGCAGGAGCCGCGGCTATTTCGATCTCAACTACCAGAACGATTACTTCTACCCGACCCTTTTCATGAAGGCGCACGCAGTGCCGCTGCTCTACGCTAACCTGCTGCAGCGGGGCGACTACTACGAATTGGACCAGGGGATCACCGTCGGCGCATCATTGCCGGTCAATTATCTGGAATCCCGTTACAGCATCACTGCGGGATATCAGCTGCAGGACCAGAAAACACTCAGCGCCCTGGACGGCAACGGCCGCTTCAACGGTGTTTCGATCTTCCAGGGGAGGAGGGACAGCCTGTTTACCGGCGTCAGTTTCGATAATGTCCTCAGATACCCGAACTCCGTCAGCTCCGAGGAGGGACGCCGGATCTCGCTGCAGTACCGCCGCTTCGGCCGGGAACTCGGCAACGACCATGAACTCTCGGAATACAGCGCCGGGTATCAGGAGTTCATCCGTCTGCCGGACATTGCGCAAAAGCGCCAGATCCTCTATCTCCGCTTTGCCGGCGCAGTGGCCGACAGCAGTCAGCAGTTCAGCCAGCAGTCGTTCCAGATCGGCGGGATCCCTTCGGAGCTGAACCCGTACCCGCTGCGCGGCTATCCGGAACGCTCTGTAACCGGCAAATATGTCGCCACCGGGACTCTTGAATACCGCGCGCCGCTGTTCTTTCCGATGCGCGGCCCCGGCACCTTGCCCGCCTTCGCGGAGAAGGTGCATGCTGCGATATTTGTTGACGCAGGAGAAGTCTGGGACGACAGCAATCCCTTTAATGGCGGTAACATAAAAGTCGGCGCCGGGGTGGAGGCGCGTATTGATGTAACGCTCGGGTACTGGTTGAAGGTTACCCCCGCCGTCGGTGTTGCTCACGGCTTCAACAAGGGGGGAGAAAACCAGGTTTACCTGACGGTGTACATAAATCTTTGATCAATAATCAACGACGACAAGCCGCAATTCAGCTTGTCAACCTTCACCCGTTATGCTAGCTTTACAAAATTTTCAACGTCACAGATTCGCACATGCACACGGGGGTTTACCTTGAACCAGTTTTACAAGAATCTCTCACTCTGGCTGGTCATCAGCCTGATGATGATCCTGCTTTTCAACATGTTCAACAAGCCGCGGCCTACCGCTGAAAAGCTTAATTTCAGCGATTTCATGACCCAGATCGAAGCCGGTAAAATCACCTCTGTTGTTATTCAGGGCAACGAAATTTCCGGCAAGTTCGAAGGGAAGGACGGCAAGGATTTTCACACCTATAAACCTTATTCCGATGCGGACCTGACCAAGAAGCTGCTGGAGAAGAAGGTTACGATCAACGCCAAACCGGAAGAGGAGAAGTTTTCCTGGTTCTCGATCTTTATCTCCTGGTTCCCGCTGATTCTGCTGGTCGGAGTCTGGATTTTCTTCATGCGGCAGATGCAGATGGGTGGCGGCAAGGCGATGTCATTCGGCAAGAGCCGCGCCAAACTGCTGACGGAAGCACAGGGGAAGATTACCTTTGAAGATGTCGCCGGTATCGAAGAGGCCAAGGAAGAGCTGGAAGAGATTATCGCTTTCCTGAAAGAACCAAAAAAATTCACTGCGCTGGGTGGTAAAATCCCCAAAGGGGTGCTGCTGGTTGGTCCTCCGGGAACCGGTAAAACCCTGCTGGCCCGCGCTGTTGCCGGTGAGGCTGGTGTGCCGTTCTTTTCTATTTCCGGTTCTGATTTCGTCGAAATGTTTGTCGGCGTCGGCGCCAGCCGTGTCCGAGACCTCTTTCTGCAGGGGAAAAAGAGCGCCCCGTGCATCATTTTTATCGATGAGATCGATGCGGTCGGTCGCCACCGTGGCGCCGGTATGGGGGGAGGGCATGACGAACGCGAGCAGACCCTCAACCAGCTGCTGGTGGAGATGGACGGTTTTGAATCCAATGAAGGTGTAATCCTGATCGCCGCCACCAACCGTCCTGACGTCCTCGATCCGGCTTTGCTTCGTCCGGGCCGCTTTGACCGTCAGGTTGTAGTGCCCCGCCCTGATGTCAAGGGGCGTGAAATGATTCTTAAAGTACACTCCAAAAAGGTGCCGCTCTCTCCTGATGTCGATCTGGCGGTAATCGCCCGCGGTACCCCCGGTTTTTCCGGCGCCGACCTGGCTAACCTGGTTAATGAAGCGGCCCTGCTGGCAGCCCGTTTGAACAAGACCGTTGCTGAGCCGAGTGATTTCGACAGCGCCAAGGACAAGGTTCTGATGGGTGTTGAACGCCGCAGCATGGTCATCTCCGATGAGGAGAAAAAGAGTACCGCCTACCATGAAGCGGGTCATACCCTGGTGGCCAAGATGGTTCCCGGCACCGACCCGATTCACAAGGTTTCCATCATTCCCCGTGGACGCGCGCTGGGCGTCACGATGCAGCTGCCTATCGAAGACAAACACAGCTATTCCCGCGAATCTCTGCTGGCGCGCATTGCCGTCCTGATGGGTGGCCGAGCTGCCGAAAAACTGATTTTCGATACCTTTACCACCGGTGCCGGCAACGACATCGAGCGTGCTACCGATATGGCCCGCAAGATGGTCTGTGAATGGGGCATGAGCGACAAGATGGGTCCGCTCTCTTTCGGCAAGAAGGATGAATCCATCTTCCTCGGCCGTGAAATGGCCATGCACAAGAATTTCAGCGAAAAAACCGCCGAGCATATCGACGACGAGATCAAGCGTATCGTCGATGAATCATACGAGCGTGCACTCGGGCTGTTGAGTGACAACCTCAAGAAGCTGCATGACCTGTCAGCATGCCTGATCGAGAAGGAGAATCTGACCGGCGATCAGGTTGATGAAATTATCGCAACCGGCACACTGGTCTGCCCGGAACCTGCTCCGGTGCAACCTGCTCGGCCGGTAGCGGCAGAACAGGCAGAACCGGTAGCGGCAGAACCGGAAACGGCACATACCGATGTAACTGCATAGCCGTGCCGCGCTTTGCCCCACGATTGCTGGAGGTGTCGACAGCCGGGCATGCCGCGCATGAATTGCGGCGGATGGCGGTTGACAGCTACGGTGTCGTTGAAATGGTCCCCAAGATGCGGACTCTCAATATCGGGCTCTCGCATCTGGAGTGCCGACAGGCAAATATCCTTAAACAGGAGATGCTGTCTCTCGGGGGGGATGCCGCCGTAGCGCGGGGAACAGTTGCCTGCAGCATAGAAAGTACGGATTGTGTGCTGATCGGTACGGTCAAACAGCTCACCCGGCTCTGCCGGAAACTCACGGCTCAGCCGTTCGGTCTGGCGGAGCTGGCAGGGGAGCTGGATTTGCTGCTGGGACGTATCGCTTCATCGCCCGCTTCGTGGAAAACTTCACAACGCTCGTTATCACTCCAGCGCCCGTTGATTATGGGAATCCTGAATGTCACGCCCGATTCTTTTTCCGACGGTGGCTGCAGCAGCGACCCGGCGCGGGCGTTTGAAAAAGCCCTGCAGATGGAAGCAGAAGGCGCAGATATCATCGACATCGGCGGTGAAAGCACCCGCCCCGGAGCAGCACTGGTAACGTTTGATGAAGAGTTGCGCCGCGTTATTCCGATTATCGAGCGGCTGGCCGGAACATTGAAATGCGCCATTTCCGTAGATACCTGGAAGAGCGCTGTAGCCGGCAAGGCTCTTGCGGCCGGAGCGGAAATTATCAACGACATCAGCGGTTTCAATTTTGATCCTCTGATGGCCGGCCTGGCTGCTTCGAGCGGAGCCGGTGTCGTGCTTATGCACACCAGAGGCACCCCCGATAAAATGCAGCAGAATACTGCGTATGACGATCTGATGGCGGAAATATCCACCGGTCTGCTCATCTCGCTTGACCTTGCCCGCGAAGCCGGAGTTTCCGCTGAATGTATTGCCATTGATCCCGGCATCGGTTTCGGCAAGGGGGCTGCGAGCAATCTGGAGCTGATACGGCGTCTGGCGGAGCTAACGAGTTTCGGTCAGCCGATCCTGACCGGGCCGTCGCGCAAGTCTTTCATCGGTAAGGTTCTGGGACGGGAACAGACGGATGACCGCCTCTTCGGCACCGCCGCTGCGGTCGCCCTCTCCGTATCCAATGGCGCATCCATCCTGCGTGTGCATGATGTCCGGGCAATGCGTGATGTCGCCGACATGGCACATGCCATCGTCCATAGCTGAATGCTGCTGAACGCCAATTTCACAGGGGAAGTATGGCTCCACTTTTCGACAGCATCACCCTGCCGGGCCTACTCGACAAACTCCTTGTCGCCGGTCTGGTGTACGGCTGCACGCTGATCCTTAAAAAAGAGGCCGCCCTTCGTCTTCTTGCTGTTCTGACCTCCCTGGTTGTTGCACAGTTTTTCGCCACAGCTCTCGGCCTCACTTCAACCGCTTACTTTTTTAATCTTCTGCTTTCTTCCTCGCCGGTCATTCTGGCAATCATCTTCCAGAGTGATCTGAAGCGGGCTCTTTTTTCCTTCTGGAAACGCCATAAGTCCGGTGAAGGCGAAAATAACGACGTGACGACGACCGTCGATGAACTGTTGAAAGGGCTGCACGAACTGGCCGAGCGCCGGATTGGCGCCCTGATAGTCATCATCCGCCAGATGTCGATCGACCATCTGGTCCAGATCGGTACCGAGATTGACGCCAAGGTGACCAGCGAACTGCTTAACTCGATATTTCTCCCCTATTCGCCGATTCATGACGGTGCGGTCATTATCCAAAGGGAAAAGATCACCTCAGCCGGCTGCTTTCTGCCGCTTTCTCAGAACCCGGACATCGCCAAAAGTTTTGGTACCAGGCACCGTGCGGCGCTTGGTATCTCCGAACAGACGGATGTCCTGGTGCTGGTCGTCTCGGAAGAGACCGGCAAGATATCAATTGTTCATGAAGGAAAGATTACCTATGATGCAGACCCGGTCGAGATCCGGCGGCTATCCCGCAAGGCGATTGAAGGGCGACGCGCAGCGAGGGTTACAGTCACACCGGAACACTGATTCCAAGTCAAAACCCAACCACCCCCAACCCTTTATGCCCCAGAGGGTACTCCTTTGTAAGGAGGGGAGCTTAAAGTCCCCCTCCTGTTTCGCCTGGAAGCGCCTACTTCTGGTAGGAGGGGTTGGGGGTGTTAAGGTTTCAAACTTTACTGAGGAGATATGCAAACAATGAAAAAACTATTCGGAACTGACGGCGTTCGTGGCGTTGCCAATGTTTATCCCATGACTACCGAGATGGCGATGCAGCTGGGACGGGCTGCGGCCTATATTTTCAAGGGGGGAAGTAAACGCCGTCACCGCATCGTGATAGGAAAAGACACCCGCCTCTCCGGTTACATGCTGGAAAATGCGCTGGTTGCGGGCATCTGCTCAATGGGAGTCGATGTTCTGCAGGTAGGGCCGCTCCCGACCCCCGGCATCGCCAACATTACTACTTCGATGCGCGCCGATGCCGGAGTCGTTATCTCTGCTTCTCACAATGCCTTTCAGGACAACGGCATCAAGTTCTTCTCGGCCGACGGTTTCAAGCTTCCGGACGATCTGGAACTGAAGATTGAAAAACTGATTGAATCAAAAAAAATCGATGCACTCCGGCCGACCGCGACAGAAGTCGGTAAGGCGTATCGTATCGAAGATGCCGCGGGCCGCTATATCGTCTTTCTCAAGAATACTTTTCCACAGGAGATGGATCTTTCCGGCCTGAAGATCGTTCTGGACTGCGCCAACGGCGCGGCCTACAAGGTCGCTCCGGCCGTGTTTGAAGAGTTGGGCGCCGAGGTGATCCCGTACGGGGTTAAGCCGAACGGCACAAACATCAATGCCGGGTGCGGTTCAACCTGTCCGTCAGTTATCAGTGAGGCGGTCAAGCTGCATCGCGCCGATATCGGCATCGCTCTTGACGGTGACGCCGATCGAGTGATCGTCTGCGACGAATTCGGCAACGAAGTCGATGGCGATCACATCATGGCCATCTGCGCCAGCGACATGCTGAAACGCAAGCTGCTGAAGAAAAAGACTCTCGTCGCGACCGTGATGAGTAACATGGGGCTCGATATCGCCCTGCGCAAATGCGGCGGTAAAATCATCAAGACCGATGTCGGCGATCGTTATGTCGTGGAAACGATGCGTAAGGGGGGGTACAATCTGGGGGGCGAGCAGTCCGGCCATATGATTTTCCTGGATTACAGTACCACCGGTGACGGAATCCTTTCCGCGCTGCAGCTTCTTGCGGTTATGCGCCGCGAGGAAAAAACGCTTTCCGAACTGGCCGAGATTATGATTCCGCTGCCGCAGGTGCTCTGCAATACGCGTGTCAGGGAAAAAGTGGACATTTATTCGATTGGCGATGTCGCCGCCAAGATCAAGGATGTCGAGGGGAAACTCAGCAATGAAGGGCGGGTGCTGATCCGTTACTCCGGCACAGAACCGCTGCTCAGGGTCATGATCGAGGGACAGGACAAATACGAGATCACGACGTGGGCCAACGAGATTTGTGAACTGGTGAAAAAAAACATTGGAGAGAAATGATGGCAAAACTGGGACTTAACGTCGATCATATCGCTACCGTCCGGCAGGCACGCGGCGGTATTGAACCTGATCCGGTGACAGCCGCCGCGATAGGCGAAATGGCGGGTGCCGAAGGCATAACCATTCACCTGCGTGAGGACCGGCGCCACATTCAGGATCGCGACCTGGAAATACTGCGGCGCACCGTAAAGACCAAACTTAACCTGGAGATGGCCGCCACTCAGGAAATGGTGAGGATTGCGCTTACCGTCAAGCCGGAGCAGGTGACCCTGGTACCGGAAAAACGCCAGGAGTTGACCACGGAAGGTGGTCTCGACGTCATCGTCAATATCAAGCAGATCACCGACACGATTAAGCGCTTAAAAGATGGCGGCATCGTCGTCAGCCTGTTTGTAGACCCGAATCAGGAGCAGATCAAGGCGTCTAAAAAGACCGGTACCGATTATATCGAGATCCACACCGGCGCATATGCCGAGGCGGCTACCTGGGACGAACAGCAGCATGAACTGGAACATGTCGATACGGCCATCAAGCTGGCGCGCAAAGTCGGGTTGGGAGTAAATGCCGGTCATGGGCTCAATTATGTTAATATCAAGGCGATTGCCGCTCTTGGCGGCATCGAGGAATATAACATAGGCCACTCCATAATAGCCCGCGCCATGCTGGTCGGGTTGGATCGGGCAGTGCGTGACATGGTTGATCTGCTCAAATACGCATGATCTACGGAATCGGTACCGACATCGTTGCCATAGAGCGTTTTCAGCGTTTTTTGGATAAAGAGAATTCAGCCTTGATGGAGCGGCTCTTCACACCTTCTGAACGATCCATGTGCGGGAGCAGAAAGGATACCGCATCCTGCCTTGCGGCAAGATTCGCCGCGAAGGAAGCTTTTTTGAAGGCGCTCGGAACCGGTCTGAGGGATGGTATTTCATGGCTGGATATGGAAGTGTCGAATGATGCTCTGGGAAAACCGGCGCTGACCCTTTCCGGAAAAGCAGCTGAGCAGTATCAGGTTAACGGGCTGATCGGGATACATCTGTCTCTGTCTCACGATGGCGGCAATGCCGTGGCGATGGTGGTTTTGGAGTCAAAATGAGAGTGGTTACCGCACATACCATGCAGGAGATCGACAGGCAGACCATCAAGGAATACGGCATTCCGGGCGTGCAACTGATGGAAAGCGCCGGGCGCGGCTGCGTTGAAGAGATTCTCGCCGAATTCGGATTAAACGGGCGCGCTGTTGTTATGGCCGGCAAAGGCAACAACGGAGGAGATGGTTATGTTATCGCACGCCTGCTGGGTCAGAAGGGGTGGAATGTCAAGGTCATCATCCTGGCTGATCGTGAGCAGATAACCGGTGATGCCGCGCTAAATCTCGAAAAACTTTCCGGCTCATCCATAAATCACTGTACCCACGAAGGTCAGTTGTCGGCCCTGCATATGGAAGAAATCTTTCAGGCTGACGTGATCGTTGACGCTCTGCTCGGCACCGGATTGCGCAGTGATGTCAGCGGTGTCTTCCTCGAAGCGATCGATCTGATGAATGCGTCCGGTCGCCCTGTCGTATCAGTTGATATTCCTTCCGGCATCCATGGCACTACCGGACGGGTACTGGGAAGCGCCGTCAGGGCCTTTATAACCGTTACTTTTGCCTTTGCCAAGCTGGGGCACGTGCTCTATCCGGGCGCCGAACATACCGGGCGACTGGTGGTGGCCGATATCGGGATTCCGCCACAGCTGATGGAGACCGTGTCTGGTTACGATTTCCTGAACGAAGATCTGATCCGCCCGATGCTGCGTCGAAGAGACCGCCAGGCCCACAAAGGGCAGTTTGGTCATTGTCTGATAATCGCCGGCTCCACCGGCAAAACCGGTGCTGCGGCACTGGCGGCAAACAGCGCCGTAAGAGCCGGTTCCGGACTGGTAACCCTGGCAGTGGCAGAAAGTATCCACGCCATTCTTGAATTGAAGACAACGGAAGCGATGACCTTTCCCCTGCCTGATTCCGACAGCGGATATCTGACCAACCAGGCCTTTCCGGCCATTGAAAAACTGCTGGTCGGCAAGGGAGCCGTCGCGGTCGGGCCTGGGCTTGACAGCCGCCCGGGAACGTTTGCCCTGGTTCAGAACCTGGTGGAGAGTGTAACTTTACCGCTGGTGATCGATGCTGACGGCCTGAACGCTCTGGCGGAAGACATAAGCGTGTTGAAAAGGAAAAAATCGGACCAGATCATTCTCACTCCTCATCCCGGAGAAATGTCCCGCCTGCTGGGAACCTCGATTCCGGATGTGGAGGCGATTCGTATTTCGGTCGCTCAGGAATTTGCCCGCAACTACGATGTGTTCCTGGTTCTCAAGGGAGCCCGCACCATTATTGCGTCCCCCGCCGGAACGGCAGCTATCAACGGCAGCGGCAATCCCGGCATGGCGACCGGAGGCATGGGCGATGTGCTGACCGGCATCATTGTCTCTCTCCTGGGTCAGGGATATGAAGCCTGGGACGCCTGCCGTCTCGGGGTGTTCCTGCACGGTTTTGCTGCTGATATGGTTGCGGAGGAGAAGGGTGAAATCGGCATAACTGCCTCGGATGTCCTTGAAAAACTGCCGTATGCGTATAATAGATTATTAAAAAACACCCTGCTGTCGAACCTGAAAATGTTCGGTGAGCTATAGACTTGTAATAAACCGGATACACCAAAGGAGAACACCATGCTGATTGTTGCCGATATCATGACCAGTAAAGTCGTTTCAATAAAGGGTAACACCACCGTGCGCGAAATGGCCGGTATTTTTGACACACAGAGTTTTGGCACACTCCCGATCGTTGATGATGCCGGGAATCTGACCGGAATAGTTACCGCATCAGATCTGGTCGAACAGGATCGTCCTCTGCATATTCCGACGGTAATATCCCTGTTTGACTGGGTCATTCCTCTTGGCGGGGAAGGCACCCTGCAGCGCGAGTTGGATAAGATCACCGCCCAGACCGCTTCTGAGCTGGCGTCAACTGACGTTGTCACCGTTGCTCCTTCCGACTCTGTCAGCGCCGCAGCCGAGATCATGAGCAGCAAAAAACTGCATGCCCTTCCCGTTGTGGAAGGGAAGAAGCTGGTCGGCATGGTGTCACGGATTGACATTATCCGTTCCATGAACCGTTAGTGTCCGTGCTGCAGATTACAACCGGTTCGTCATGCGATACTGAAGCTTTGGGAGAAAGCCTCGGTTCGCTGCTACAGCCCGGTTCGTTTCTGGCGTTGCGCGGCGATCTTGGCGGTGGTAAAACCTGCCTGACGAGGGGAGTGGTTGCCGCGTTGGCCCCTCAGAGCGCCCATCTGGTGGCAAGTCCGACATACGCCATTATGAATAGCTATCCCGGCAATACTCCGGTCTACCATTTCGATTTCTACCGTCTGACCGGCGATGACGACATAGCCGAGCTTGGCTTTGAAGAGTTTTTCTATGGTGACGGTGTCTGTGTAGTGGAATGGTCCGAGCGCCTTGTCGAACTGCTGCCGGCAGATGTGCTGACACTTCGGTTTGAATATGCGGGGGACGACCGGCGGCTGATTACGATTACCGGTTCCGGGCAAAAATCGGATAATGTTATCGAACGGCTCTCAGAGAGGCTTCAGAAGCAAAAAAAGCTTTGACCCGACAGCAGGTTATCTGTTATAGAGCAGAACTGCCGGATCATCTCTATAACTATTTTCCAACAAGGAGAGCAGTATGGCGCTTGTAGTACAGAAGTACGGTGGCACCTCGGTCGGTTCGCCGGATCGAATCAAAAACGTAGCCAAACGCATCATCAAGACCTATGACGCCGGAAACGATGTGATTGTTGTTGTTTCCGCCATGTCGGGTGAAACCAACAAGCTGGTCGCTCTTGCCAATGAAATGTGTGAAATTCCGGATGGGCGCGAATATGACGTTCTGGTCGCAACCGGCGAACAGGTCACTATCGGGCTGCTCTCCATGTATCTCAAATCGCAGGGGTACAAGGCAAAATCGTATCAGGGATGGCAGGTTCCGATCATTACCGACTCGACCGCATCTAAAGCCCGGATCGAGAGCATTGGTGACAAAAACATCCGCGCCGATCTTAAAGAGGGCACTATCATCGTTCTGGCCGGTTTTCAGGGGATTGATGCCGCCGGCAACGTAACCACGCTTGGCCGCGGCGGTTCCGACACTTCGGCAGTTGCCATTGCCGCCGCTCTCAAAGCTGATGTCTGCGAGATTTACACCGATGTTGACGGCGTCTACACCACCGACCCCAACGTCTGTAAAGAGGCGCGCAAGATCGAAAAGATATCTTATGACGAGATGCTGGAACTGGCCAGTCTGGGCGCAAAAGTGCTTCAGATCCGTTCGGTTGAATTTGCCAAGAAATATAACGTGGACGTACATGTCCGCTCAAGTCTTAATGAAAATACCGGTACGATGGTTACCAGGGAGGACAAGGATATGGAAGGAATTCTCGTTTCAGGGGTTGCGTACGACAAAAATGAGGCCAAGATCGCTGTCAAGGGAGTTCCTGACAAGCCCGGCATCGCCGCTAAAATTCTGACACCGCTCTCCGATGCCGCCATCTCGGTAGACATGATCGTTCAGAATGTCGGCGACAATGGCCTGACAGATTTTACCTTCACGGTGACGAAGGCCGATCTGAAACAGGCGCTGCTGATCACCAACGAAGTCGCCAAGGTCGTTCAGGCCAAAGAGGTCGTTTCCGACGAAAATATCAGCAAAATTTCTATCGTAGGTCTCGGAATGCGGAGCCATGCCGGTGTTGCGACGCAGATGTTCAGCGCTCTCTCACAGAATGGCATCAACATCCAGATGATCTCTACATCGGAAATCAAAATCTCGGTTGTTATCGATGAAAAATATACCGAACTGGCCGTCCGCGTCATGCACGAAAGTTTCGGCTTGGCCGGCTGATCGTTTCCGGCGGGAATGAACTGATTCATCCGGGGGAGAACACATGATGTTCTCCCCCTTATTATTTACAGAAGCCGGGAACTATGAAACCTGATAGCAAAAACAATGCATATTTCACATGGCGAGGTGAGTTTCTGGAACCGACATCTGCGTCAGTCGTCAGTGAGTATCCGCTGCAGCTGATAGTCAATGGTCGGGAGATCGCGACGCTGATCGGTTCTCCACACGATCTGCGTTTTCTGGTCGCAGGTTTTCTGCGGCTGCAGGGGTTTGTATCGTCTCTGGATGATTTCGTGATGTTCAGCGTCTGCGAAGAGTTCGGCGCTGCCAACGTCAGGATCAAGGGAGAACTGCCGGAACGCCTGAAGCCTGTGTTAACCTCCGGTTGCGGCACCGGCATCACTTTTACGCTTCCCACGGCCAGCACTGAAAACAATGCTCCGCCGGCACAGCTGCTGCCTCGATCACCCCAGCAGATCTTCTCCCTTATGAATGAGTTGACCCAAAAAGCCGATCAGTATCGCTCTCATGGCGGCATCCACTCTGCTGCCATCGGCCGCGACGGCAAAATGATTCTGTATGCCGAAGATCTTGGCAGGCACAACACCTTCGACCGGATCGCCGGTGAAGCTCTGTTCAGAGGGATCGACATGGCAGGGGCCGAGCTGGTGACGTCAGGAAGGGTCTCAACCGAGATGGTTGTCAAAGCGGCTCTGATGGGGATCAGCCTGATCGCCTCACGTACGTCACCCACCGACATGGCGATTAATCTGTGCGAACAGGCCGGAATATGCCTGGTCGGCTACGTGAGGGGCGGATCGTTTAACGTTTACAGCCACCCGGAAGGTATCGAAGCGTTTTCGGAACAGCCCAAAATTGAAGGTGTTACCGGAGTAATACTGGCCGGCGGCGCATCCAGCCGGATGGGGCGGAACAAGGCGCTGCTGGAAGTTGACGGCACCCCGATGATCACCCGCACCTACCGGACATTGGCCGGTCTGTTTCATGAAGTCGTCATCGTCACCAATTCACCGCTCGACTACGACTTTATCCCCTGCCGGAAGGTTCCGGATATCTATCCCGGCTTCGGATCAATTGCCGGCCTTCACTCAGCCCTGACTCACAGCAGCACAGCCCATACGTTTGTAACCGCCTGCGATCTGCCGTTTCTCGAACCGGCCATTATCCGCCATCTTTGTGATATGCGAATCGGTGACTATGATGCCGTGGTGCCTCTCAGCAAGGGGGGGCTGGAGCCGCTGCATGCGGTCTATGCTTCTGCCTGCAAAGATGTTTTTGAAAACGCGATCCTGCAGGGGGAGCGGAAGATTATTGATGTTCTGGGGAGGATGAATATTCGACAGGCAACAGCTGAAGAGGTGCAGAGTGTCGGCGGCCGGACAACGTCGTTCTTTAACGTTAATACGCCGGAAGAGTACGAAGGGATTAAATAGTCCGGTTTTCCCGTTTGCGTCTGCGCAGATCAGCAAAGAAGTCACTCAGTAATCCGGAACATTCGCTTTCGAGAACTCGCGGCAGCAGTTCAACGCTGTGATTGAGACGCGGATCGTTGGACAGGTCAAAGAGAGAGCCGGCCGCTCCACCCTTCGGGTCAAAACAGCTGAAGACTACGGTGGGGATGCGGGCCAGTATGATCGCCCCCATGCACATCGTACACGGTTCGAGGGTAACATACAGGACCGTGTCAAGGAGCCGCCAGGAACCAAGTTTCCGGGCGGCTTTTCTGATGGCGATCAACTCGGCATGACCCGCTGGATCCTGCGACGTTTCGCGCAGGTTATGGCCGCGGGCGATGATTCTGCCGCCCTGCACGATAACGCAGCCGATCGGCACCTCATTCTTGGCCTGCGCTTTGCCCGCCTCGGCGATGGCGCGGCGCATCCAGTATTCGTGGCTGCGGTGCAGGGTGGGTTTTTGAAGGGGGCTGGACGGTAAAATAAAGGTTTCCTTTGGTGTGCCGGTTTACAGCAGGTTGATTCACCAGCTTAGCTGGCTTGAAATAAGCCTTATTCGGTGTCCGCTTGTCAAGTGAGAATTAGCCTGAAAAAGCAGTACATTACCGCTAAGCCGCTAAGTTCGCAAAGAAACCAATGGGTTAATCAGCTTTTTGTAATAACGTGCAGTGTGAGACGGGCTTCAAAATCGACTTGCTGATCTTCTTTGCGCTCTTACCTGTCTTCGCGGTTAAGCTTGTCGATTGTGGGATTATTTATCTTGACAACATATGCAAACATGAATATTTTGTGAGTATGTATTCGCATGAGGTGATAATGTTAGAAAAGAAAAGCACCCGCGTCCGGAAGGAAGAGATTGTTCAGGCGGCCCTTGCTGTTGTCGGAACAAAAGGGGTGCGCGCCCTCACGATTGCCGCTATTGCCGATTCTGCCGGTATGAGCGAAGCCAATATCTATCGGCATTTCAGCGGCAAGAGCGAGATTTTTTCTGCGTTGTCGGATTTTATCGGCAGCTCGGTCATGGGCAAGGCAGCGACAATCGCTGCCGGCAGTCGCAGGCCGTTGGAAAAGCTGGAGACCATTTATTTCTCCCATATAGCAATCATTGCCGAACATCCGGGTGTTCCGAGGTTTATCTTCTCCGAAGATGTACATCTCGGCCATCCGGATCTGGCGAAAAACCTGGTAATGCGCATCGGCAATTATGTCGAAACGATCTCGGGTGTGATCGCCGCAGGTGTCCAGGAAGGGGCGCTGAAACAGGAGATCCTGCCTCGGGAGACAGCCCTGACCATGCTGGGGATGATACAGTTTGTTGCGCTGCGTCACACAATCGGCGGCTTGACCTGCGACATTAATGTCGAAGCCGGGAAGCTCTGGAGTAATTTTCTTGTTCTGATTAGCTGATTTTTTTTGCCTCATATGTGAATATCTAGTCACATTGTATTCAACTTCAAATATATTGGTGATACATGATAAAACAGCTCATATTCTACGTGATTGTATTAATACTATCTGCCCGGACGCTTTACGCTGCGGCTCCTTTGACTCTTGACGAGGCGCTGGCATCCGCATTGAAAAACCACCCCCAGGTGATTGAGGCCAGGGAGAATCTTCACGGTGCCGAGGCACGTATCGGCCAGGCCCTTGCAAATTATTACCCGCAAATCAACTTTGCCGCCGACTGGAACAGGGGGCGCTCATTCATTGCGGCCCAGGAAAGCATAAAGACTACGGAATCCGGCAGCGCCGTCCTTTATCTGAAGCAGACGATCTATGACTTCGGTCGCACCTCCGGGGTTGTGGATGCATCCCGGAGCAATCGCGAAGCCTCCGACCAGTCCCTTGCCGTAATCTGGCAGGATTTGGCTTTGCGGGTCAGGAGCGCCTTCTATCTGTTCTTTGCAACCGAAAAACAGGTTGTTGCCGTTGCGGAAACTGTTCAGGCCCGTGCGGCGGTACTCCGTCAGGCGCAGGAGTTCTTCAGTCAGGGAATCAGGGCAAAGGTGGACGCAGCGAGGGCCGAAGCTAATTTGTTCACGGCTAAAACCGCGCTGATCCGTGCGGAGAACAGTCGTGACATCGCCCGGCTCGAACTTGCCAACGCCATGGGGATCGCCTCGCTGGGTGATCGCTTTCCGGTTGAACCCGTCGCTCTGGCTGTGATTCTGCCGGATCGGAATCTTGCTCAGCAGGAGGCTCTGCGCAATCGCGCCGAGCTGCAGCAGTTGGCCGCACTTAAATCTTCGGCATCCGCCAGTCTGAAAACGGCCAGGGGAAGTTATCTGCCGATCCTCTCTGGAACGGCTAACGTCGGCTATGCCGATCAGGACTTCCCGCCTGTCGGCAACGTCTGGGGCGTGGGGCTGAACCTGACAATACCGCTTTTTTCCGGCTTTTCCTCGGTTGAACAGGTAAGGGAAGCCACGGCAGCGATCAATGCCATCGAGGCCCGGCAGGGCAATGTAAGGCTGCAGATCGGCAAAGAGGTTGAATTTGCCTGGCTTGGCGTCAACGAGGCGTCCGCCCGTAAGGCTTCGACTGACAAAGAGGTTGCTGCGGCCGGTGAAAGCAAGGAGCTGGCAGAGGGGCGCTATCATGAAGGGGTCGGCACCATTATAGAAGTTACCGATGCACAAACCCAGGCGCTCGATGCCCGGACGGCGCATATCCAGGCTGGGTACGATTATTACACCGCCTTGGCACGGCTTGACCGGGCAGTTGGCAGGAGTGAACAGTAGATGTTAAGGAGTGATGAATGGATCTGTTAAAAACCGTGGTAAAGAAGAAAACATATCTTATCTGGCCTGTGGCTATTGTGGCTGGCGCTATTGTGATCAAGATGACGCTCCTTGCCCCGCCCAGGGTCAAGGTCGTGACTGTTGAGAAGCGCAACCTTGTCTCCCAGGTCTATGGCAACGGTACGGTCGAGGCGAAGGTCGTCGTCGGCGTCTCCAGCAAGATTACCGGCAGAATTGTGGCGCTGTACGCCGATCAGGGTGACCGGGTGAAACGTGGCCAGCTTCTTGCCAGGCTGGAGAATGATGATGTCATCCAGCAGAAGCTGCAGTCCGAAGCGGGACTGAACAGGTCAGCCGCAAGTCTGAATGTTGAGCAGGCCACTCTGCAGAAGGCCAGGGTGAACCTGGCTCTGGCGGAAAAAAACGCCCGGCGCTTCAAAACGTTGGCCGAGAAGAACCTGGTATCCAAGCTGGAGGCGGAACAGTACGACACCTCCCGTCAGGTTGCCGGGGAAGAGGTCGCCCGAAGCCAGGCCGCGTTTGACGCGGTGAAGATGGAACAGCAGGCGGGTAAGGCCGGTCTCGGCTTTGCCAAAAGCAGAGTCACCGACACTCTGATCTACGCCCCGGAGGATGGTGTCGTCATCAGCCGTGACCTGGAAAAGGGGGCGACGGTTACGCCGGGGATGTCGATCTTCACCCTGGCCGACCCCCTTACCGTCTGGGTCAAGGCCAACGTGGACGAAGCGCAGCTCAAGGGTGTGAATGTTGGCAAGAAAGCGATGATCACGCTCCGCTCTTCCGGTGGTGAGCAGGTTGCCGGCCACGTCGCACGTCTGGGCCGGCAGAGCGACCGGGTAACCGAGGAGCTGGAGGTGGATGTTGCTTTCAGCGAGCCGCAACAGAACTTCCGTCTTGGAGAACAGTCAGATGTGTACATCGTTACCGAAACAAAAAGCGGCGCTCTGTCACTACCGTCAGCCGTTATCGTCATGAAGGAAAAAGTTCGCGGGGTCTGGGTCGCGGCGAACGGCAAACTTATATTTAAGCCGGTGACCGTCGGCATTGAGGATCGGAGCAACTTTTCCGAAATAGTGTCCGGCCTCAGTGGAGGTGAGCAGGTCGTAGCGGCGCCTGCTACGGCAACCGCCACGTTCAAAGACGGCATGAAGGTCCGGGTTACGCGATGAATCTCGCCATCAGGGACATACGCTATCACCGTGGTAGGTTTATCCTGACTTCTATCGGCCTGGGGCTGCTTCTCGGGGTCGTGATGAGTATGGGAGGAATTTACCGGGGGCTGTTTGCCGACGCTCTGGCGGTGATTGACAGCACCAGGGCTGATATCTGGGTGGTGCAGCAGAATACCAACGGCCCGTTTGCCGAGAGTTCGCGCATTCCGGAGGACATCAAGTACCGTATCAAGGCGGTTCCCGGTGTAGCGGAAGCATCCCCGCTCTCGTTCCAGACCATCCAGATTGACAGGTCGGGGAAGCCGTTCCGTTTCTTTCTGATCGGCTATGACCTGAACGGTTTCGGCGGCCCGCCGGAGATAGTCGCCGGTCGAGGTGTTCGACAGAAACATTACGAAATGGTGGCTGCCAAGGCGATGAAGATGGCAATCGGCGAGAAAATCCGCCTGGGTCTCCACGATTACACCGTTGTCGGGATCACCGGGAAGGTGGTGTCGTCCGGCGGCGACCCGGCTGCGTATGTGACACTTGCCGACGCCCAGGACATCCAGTTCAAGAAAGACAACTCCGCCATCAGGAACGATCGGGAGCGGATCGGAGAAAATCTGGGCGCCATTCAGGCCCTTGCTCCTGCCCAGACAAAATACCTGAAACAGAACATCGCCGGCATCACGGAATCGACCCATACGGTAAACACCGTCGTAGCCCGCCTGGCACCGGGGGCGAATCTGCAAGAGGTGCAGGAGCGGATCAGCCGCTGGAACCATTTCCGCCCGATTTCTGTCGAGGAACAGACGAAGATTCTGACCAAGGGGATGATCGAGAAGGCGCGAATGCAGCTGGGGCTGTTCAGGGCCATTTTGCTGGTGATTTCGGCGGTCATCATTGCGCTGATCATCTATACCTCGACCCTCGACAAGATCAAGGTGATCGCCACCCTTAAGCTGATCGGCTCTCAGAACCGGGTCATCGTCGGCATGATCCTCCAGCAGTCTCTGCTTATGGGCGTAATCGCCTACGGCATCGGGTATCTCCTGATCCTGATGACCTATGAAAAATTTCCCCGCCGGATCGTCCTCGATGCCTTCGACCTGCAGGCGCTGTTTGTTATTGTGGTTGCCATCTGCATAATATCAAGCTTCGTCGGTATTCGAAAGGCTCTGAAGGTCGAGCCCGCAGAAGCGTTGGGTGGCTGAACATGTACGCTATTGAAATTGAAAAACTGACAAAGGTATATGGTAAAGGCGAGACGGCGGTGACCGCCATTGCGGACGCAACCTTTCAGATCAAACCGGGGGAACTGGTCGCGATCCTCGGCCCTTCAGGGTCGGGGAAGACTACCCTGTTGACCGCCATCGGCCTGATTAACGAGCCGACGCACGGTAAGGTCGTCATCGACGGCGCCACCGTTGCCGATGGAGGGTGGCTGCCCGGCATTGACCTGAAACGGCTGCGCCGCGAAAAGCTCGGGTTCATCTTTCAGGCCCACAATCTCATCCCGTTTCTGACCGCTCTGGAAAATGTCATGATCGCTCTGGAGATCAACCATTTGTCGCGGAGCGAGGCCAAAAGCCGGGCGACGGAACTTCTTGGCGCCCTCAACCTCGGACACCGGTTGAATAACTTTCCTTCTGCCCTGTCCGGCGGTGAGGCCCAGCGAGTAGCAATTGCCAGGGCTCTGGCCAACAAGCCGAAGGTGATTCTGGCCGATGAGCCGACGGCGGCGCTCGATACCGAAAATGGCAAAAATGTCATGATCCTCCTGAAAAAGCTGGCGCTGGAAAACCATTCCGCTATTCTGGTGGTTACCCATGATCACCGCATGGTGGAGGGTTTTGACCGGATCTTTCATGTCGATGACGGCCGGATTACCGGCGAGAAAAATAATAGTGGCGGGAGCGTAAACCATGAATTGGGATGAGCGTTACAGAGAACCGGGTTTCGTTTACGGCACCGCGCCGAATGAGTATCTCGAATCCGTAGTGGACAGGATTCCGCAAGGAAAGATTCTTTCGCTGGCGGAGGGCGAAGGGAGAAATGCCGTCTATCTGGCAGGACTCGGGTATGATGTTACCGGGGTTGACGGCTCGGCGGTAGGCTTACGTAAGGCTGTTGAGTTGGCTACCGAACGTGGTAGAATTATAACTACGGTTCATGCTGATTTGAGCGAGTTCAAAATTGAGCCGCAACAGTGGGAAGGGGTCATCGCCTGTTATTGCCATGTGCCTTCAGCAATCCGCATTCCGCTCCATCAGGCTGCAGTATGGGGTCTGAAGCCGGGGGGCGTTTTTGTACTGGAGGCGTTCAGCAAGGAACAGCTCTCCTATGGTACCGGCGGCCCCCAATCTCCCGATATGCTCTTGTCGTTGGATGAGCTGATGCAGGAGTTGAAAGGTTTGGAGTTCATCCACGCGGTTCAGCGGGAACGGGATGTGCGGGAAGGGAGCAACCATACCGGAGTGGCATCGGTTGTCCAGATTTTGGGGGTCAAAAAGTTTGATCCGCCTAGAGAGAATGTGCTGACATGAATGAAAAACTTTACAAGCGTGCAAATTACCTGGCGCTGTTCACAATATTCTACAATCTGGTTGAGGGTGGCGCCTCTGTTTGGCTGGGAGCAGCCGATGAAACCCTGGCGTTATTCGGTTTCGGTGTGGACTCCTTTATCGAGGTTATTTCGGCGATCGGCGTCTGGCATATGCTGCGCAGGATTAAGGCAAATGAGGGAGAGACCCGCGACGAATTCGAACAGCGGGCACTCAGGATTACCGGCGCTGCGTTCTACACCCTGTCGGTCGGACTGCTGCTGACGGCCGGGCTGAACCTGTACCAGCAGCACAAACCGGAAACGACCTTCTGGGGCATCGTCATCTCGCTGCTGTCAATCTCCTTCATGTGGTATTTGATCCACCATAAGATCAAGGTCGGTACCGCGCTCAACTCGCCCGCCATCCTGGCGGATGCGGCCTGTTCCAAAGCGTGCCTCTCTCTCTCGGCGGTCCTGATGCTCTCCAGCATCGGCTATGCACTGACCGGCATCGGCAGCCTGGATGCGCTTGGCGCCATCCTGATCTCATGGCTGACATTCCGGGAAGGTCGCGAGGCTTTCGGCAAGGCGAGGGGAATGAACTGTTCATGCAGCTGCAACTGCAGCGCCAGCCGGACGGAAACGCCATGACGTACATCGACGTGAACATATCCAGACGTCTTATGTTCGCCATCATCCTCACCGCCTTCACTCTGGTGGCGGAGATCATCGGCGGTGTCTGGTCAAATTCCCTGGCGCTTTTGTCAGACGCGGGGCACGTTTTTCTGGATCTGTTCGCACTGATCCTTTCGCTGGGGGCAATCAAGCTTGCCGCCCAGCCGCCCGGCGAACAGCATTCTTATGGCTGGCATCGGGCCGAGGTGCTGGCGTCGTTGATCAACGGTCTGACGGTCTTTCTGATGGCGGTCGGCATACTCTATGAGGGAAGCAAACGACTGGCTTCTCCTGAATCGGTGCAGACGACTCCGATGCTTGTCATCGCCGTGCTGGGGCTGATTGCCAATCTGCTGGCGGCCAAGGGGCTGCATGGACATTCCCACGACGACCTGAACGTTAGAAGTGCTTTTCTGCATGTATTGGGGGATGCGGCCGCCTCGGTGGGGGTGATTGTCGGGGCGCTGCTGATGCGCTTCACCGGTTGGTATCAGGCGGATCCGATCATTTCCATCGCCATTGGCCTCATGATTCTGACCGGCGCCTGGCGGGTGTTGCGGGAGGCCACCCATATCCTGATGGAAGGTGTGCCGCGCG
The DNA here is from genome assembly GCA_025360785.1 of Geobacter sp. Taxonomy (GTDB): domain Bacteria; phylum Desulfobacterota; class Desulfuromonadia; order Geobacterales; family Pseudopelobacteraceae; genus JACRCG01. The sequence continues at coordinate 11,971 of JANYBN010000089.1, read as the reverse complement.
GCATGTCTGTCGAGCAGGTGGCGGAGAATATCCGGGGAATCGAAGGTGTGCTGGATGTCCACCACCTCAACCTCTGGTCTGTCTGCTCACATATTCTGGCTCTGTCTGCCCATGTTGAAATTGAACCGGCCTATGACGGCTTGCGCAGTCAGCTGCTGCACGAAATAGAGCATGAACTGCAGCACAAATTTCATATTTCCCATACCACGATACAGTTTGACTGCTCTGCCTGCAGCGGCGGCCCGCTTTTCAAGGATTTGAGCCATACCGAACGGCAATCCGCCTGCAGCGGGCACGGGCATGACTGATCGATGACGCGCCGCAGCATTGCCATATTGATACTTGTTCTGTCGGTCTCGCTTACCGCCGGGCTCTCCTGGTTTGCCATACGCAACTATCGCTCCGCCGCGCCTATTGCAGATGACAGCTTGCGCGGCCTGGCACTGACCATAGCATCCGCTATGGAGGGGGTGGCTGGTCGCGACCCCTCCCTTGAATCACTGGCTTCATTTCAGGCTAGAGAAATCGCCTATGCCATGCTTATCTCCTCATCCGGAAAGATTCTCTTTCACACTAATCCCGACCTGACCGGTAATGACGTCGAAGACAGCCGCTACCGGAGTGTCCTGACAACCGGTAATCTTGGTGAAGCGCGGATTCAGCTTGGTACTGGGGAGTATGTCTACGAGTTCCAGGCGCCGTTTCATCTGTCCGGAAAAGCCTGTGTGCTGCGTCTTGCGCTGCATACCTGGCGTTCTGAAGAGGTTATGCGCCGGGCGCGTTTTGGCATTACCCTGATATTTTCACTGCTGGCGCTGGGGTGGGGGTTGGGGATAGCGGTCTTCTGGCTGTTGCGTCGGCAGGATGCCCAGGAAAAACTTCTGGCACGTCAGCATGAACTTGCCCGTCTGGGTGAGGTCGGGGCGGTGCTGGCCCATGAAGTGCGCAATCCTCTGGCAGGAATCAAGGGGTATGGGCAGCTTCTTGAAGAACGCCTTCCTGAGGGGCGGGAACGTGGCTACGCACAGCTGATAGTCCGTGAATCTCTCCGTCTGGAGAAGCTTGCCGATGATATTCTTTTCTTCACCCGTACCGATGCCGGGTCTGCGCAGGCGTGCAGTCTGTACTCTGTCGCCGGACAGTTGACCACCCTGTTGACTCCCCAGTTGGATGCGGCGGGGATCAGGATGGTCGTTGAAGTCGGGAAACAGGTGAGGGTGAACTGCCCGGAAGAGGGGCTGCAGCGACTGCTGCTTAATCTGCTCACCAATGCTGTTCAGGCAATGCCTGAGGGTGGGAATGTCACATTGAAAGCCGGTGCGGATGGAAATGTGGTTGAAATATCGGTAATGGACGACGGTTCAGGAATCGAGGCGGAGATGCGCTCAGGATTATTCGAACCGTTTCGAACCAGCAAAGCAAGGGGCGCAGGCCTGGGACTCGCGGTGTGTAAAAAAATTGTCGATGGCTGCGGCGGGAGCATCACTGCGGAAGATGCGCCGGGTGGCGGGGCGCTCTTCATAGTGAAATTGCCTGCAGCACAGCATGAGGGTTCAGTATGAAAAATGCCGGACGGATATTGATTGTAGAAGATGACGCTACGTTTCGCGGCCTGCTGGCTGCCATTCTTGAGGACGCCGGTCATGAGGTGACCCAGGCGGCTGATGGCGCTGCCGGATTGGTGCTTCTGAAAAAGTCGGCGTTTGACCTGGTTCTGTCGGATCTCAAGATGCCGAAAATGGGGGGCGTCGAGCTGTTCCGTGCCAGCCGCGCCATTGCTATGCCGCCACCGTTTGTTCTGCTGACCGCCTTTGGCACGATTGAAGAAGCGGTCGCGGCCATCAAAGAAGGGGTGAGTGATTTTCTGACCAAGCCGCTCAAAGACCCGGCCAGCCTCAGGGCTCTGGTTGATCGACTTCTGGAGCTGCACCGCAGCGAGCGGAGGCAGGGCGCTCCTGATGAAAGCGAATTGGCCGGGCTGCCGCCGCTCGATATCCTGTTCGCTGGTACGGCCATGCAGGATGCCCGCCGCCTGGCGGGGGAGGTCGCGGCGACCGAGGCGACGGTGTTGATTGGCGGCGAAAGCGGGACCGGCAAGGAACTGTTTGCCCGATATATCCACCTAACCAGCCCGCGCAAGTCCGGCCCTTTTGTCGCGGTAAATTGCGCTGCCATTCCTGAGAACCTGCTTGAAAGCGAACTGTTCGGTCATGAGCGCGGCGCCTTTACCGGAGCTTCTGCGGCCCGCCAGGGTCGCTTTGAAATGGCAGCCGGCGGGACCATCATGCTGGACGAGATCGGCGAGATGCCGCTGGCGATGCAGGCCAAGCTGCTGAGAGTTCTGCAGGAGCGGAGCTTTCAGCGGGTCGGCGGCAACAAGGAGTTGCGCGCCGATGTGCGGGTAGTGGCCGCAACCAACCGGGATCTGGCCAAAGAATCGGCAGCCGGCCGCTTCCGTGAAGATCTTTACTATCGTTTGAATGTGTTTCCGGTCACGCTTCCGACGCTACGTGACCGCAGAGATGCCCTGGACGCTCTTGCCGGTTTTTTTGTGCGCATGCATGCCCGCGCCATGGGCAAGAAACTGACGGGTATTGCCGCACCCGCAATGAAAGCGCTTCGCTCCTACAGTTGGCCCGGCAATATCCGTGAGCTGCAGAACGTCATCGAAAGGGCGGTTATCCTGGCGCGTGGTGAGGTGACCCCTGCGGAGCTGCCGGAAAACATCCGCTCGCTTCAGGATGGCGGGCCGCGCGAAGATGGCGGTATTTTGAAGGAGGCTGAACGTGATGCGATTGCTGCGGCACTTAAATCAACTGCCGGCAACCGCAGATTGGCTGCGGAACGGCTCGGCATCTCGCGCCGCACGCTGCAGTATCGATTGAAGGAGTATGGAATGGCTGGCGCAGAGGATGTTTAATAGTCGACGTGCAAAATCTATCCCGCCGGTGCAGAATTTGCACCGGTTTTCTTGAATCAGTAGTTGCGGTGCAAAAATAATATATGTAATAATAATATGTTGAGCAGTGTTTGTGGAGTTGGCACGTCTCGTGGAATAACCATAAACAAGCAGTTAAAAAACCACGAGGAGGTAACAGAGATGAAAACGAAACAGATGATGGTAATGGGACTGGCAGCAGTATGCGCGATGGCACTTGCAGGCGAGGCCTCGGCTCGCGGTGGTAACGGCGGTGGCGGATCGAAGGGGCAGGGGATGCGTAACGGTACCTGCACACAGACAGGCATAGCAGGCGCAATGACCAGGCCGGCCGGGTCACAGCGACATGACGGCACCTTCATGACCACCGGCACCACAGCCAACGGCGGCACAACCCGCCCCGGCAAGGGTAACGGAATGCAGGATGGAAGTCGTATGACCGGTACAACAGCGCCGACGGCTCCGACCGCACCGGTTGCACAGTAATTTGAATTGAGCAGTTCCTGCGGGGGGCGGACGCGTCCCCCTCACATTATGGAGAATCACCATGTATTCGACAAAATTCACTATATATCTGATCGCAGTGCTCTTGATGTCATCCCCGGTTGTGGCTCACGCTTTCCAGGGGGGCGACGGCGACAGGCAGAGTGGTTTGAATCTCGAAACCGGTTATGATGCCAACACCGTTACAACAATGGCGGGGCGTATTATGTCGGTGCAAATTGGTGATGATCACCGCAACGCCCAGTTGGAACTGGAAAATAACGGAGTACATGCTGTTGTAGTTCTTGGTCCGCAACGTTACTGGGCTGAACATGGCATCGCGCTTAAAGCCGGAGATGACATCACTGTTCGTGGCTCAAAGGCACAGGGCAAGGACGGAGTCGTATATGTCCTGGCACAAAAAATTACCGACACTTCAATAAATGCCTCTGTTTCTCTGCGTAACGAATCAGGCCGCCCTGCCTGGGCAGGTAGCGGCATGGGGAACGGCTCCGGCCGGATGAATAACCGACCCGCCCAGATGCGTCAATCGCCCGGAAGAATGGGTGGCGGCAGAATGGGACGATAATAAGGATTAATAATGCGCACACTGTTTTTTACCATTTTCTCGATTGTAACCTTATTGTTGAACTCCCACTTGTCATGCGCAGAATCCGCCGAATCATCTGCACCGAAATATGCGCTCGGGCTCGGCCTGGAAGTATCCAACGGTACATTCGGTGCAGGATCCGCCAGCACCTTCGTTACCGCACCGCTTTTCATCGATTGGTTTCCCACCGGGAAAATCAACCTGGAACTGATCGTGCCCTTCCTGTATCAACGCACAACCGGTACCGGACATGCGGTGCTCGGCACTGGAGCAACCGTTACTGCCAAGAGCGTGGCCAGCGGTTCCATGATGGGTGGCGGAAGTGGAGGGGGCGGAAGTGGAGGGGGCGGAATGTTTGGCGGTGACTATGGTTTGGGTGATATCACACTGACCGGCGGTTATTCTGTTTTGATGGACAGCGACACATCCCCGCTGCTGCGGCCGACGCTATATTTAAAATTTCCGACTGCCGACGATAGCAAGGGGCTCGGCACGGGAAAGTTCGACTTCGGCGGCGGATTGGCCGTTTCCAAGTGGCTGGGCAACTGGCAGCCGTTTGCCGAGGGGCGCTATATCGTCCAGGGAGCAGATAACGATGTAATCGGGGCGAAGAATTTTGTAACTGCCGATACCGGTGTGGCCTACAGTTGGGGTGAGCGTTTAGTGACCTCGGCGTATGCCCGTTATGGCACTCCTCTGTTTGACGGCCTGTCGGCGCCGCTTGAGGCTCGACTGAAAATGGTGTGGCGTTTTGGAGAGCGAACTTATACCGATGTTTACGCCCTCAAGGGATTCAGCAACGGCAGCCCGGATTATGGCGGCGGGGTCTCTGTTTTTGTGGAGTTCTGATTCAGTTGTAAACTTGGATTGCGCCTCTTTTATCTTGCCGTAATCGCATCATAAATGCTAATTTACCTCCGTTTTGAATCATCAACGGAGGTTTTTTTGTGAGTATTTTTCGTTACCTGACAGCCGGTGAGTCGCACGGGCCTCAGTTGAGTGCAATTGTTGAAGGGCTCCCGGCCGGGATACACCTGTCTATTGAAACTTTGAATCATGATCTGTCGCGCCGGCAGCAGGGATATGGCCGTGGTGACCGGATGAAAATCGAGAAGGATACCGCCGAAATTCTTTCAGGTGTCCGCTGGGGAGAGACGATCGGCTCTCCGGTGACTCTGGTGGTGAAGAACCGTGACTGGGAGAACTGGTCAGAGAAAATGTCGCCGCTTGCGGAACATCGTGATGATTCGACTGCCGTGACCAGGCCGCGCCCCGGTCATGCCGATCTCTCTGGCGTTATGAAGTACCATCAAAGCGACGTGCGTAACGTGCTGGAGCGATCCAGTGCCCGCGAAACAGCGGTGCGCGTGGCTGTTGGTGGTGTTGCGAAGGCGCTGCTGGCCGAGTTCGGTATCAGGGTGGGCGGCTTTGTGACGGAGTTGGGCGGGATTTGCGCAAATGCTCCGCAGGAACCGCTGGAAACACTCTGGCAGCGGGCTGAAACCTCGGAAACGTTCTGCTGTGACCCGACAGCTGAAGCTGCTATGAAGCAGGCTATTGATGCAGCAAAGTCGAGCGGCGATACGCTGGGTGGGGTTGTTGAAGTGCAGGTAATCGGCGTCCCTCCCGGCCTTGGGAGTTATGTGCAGTGGGATCGCAAGCTGGATGCGCGCCTTGCCATGTCGCTGATGAGTGTGCAGGCTATCAAGGGGGTCGAGGTCGGAATCGGTTTTGATGCCGCCCGCAGGCCCGGTTCTCGCGTCCATGATGAAATATTCTACAAGGATGGCTATGTCCGCAACAGCAATAATGCCGGCGGGATTGAGGGGGGAATGTCAAATGGTGAGCCTATCGTCGTGCGGGCCGCCATGAAGCCTATTCCTACGCTCTACTCGCCGCTTCGTTCGGTTGATATGCGTTCGCATGAGCCGTTTGAGGCAACCGTAGAACGTTCAGACACCTGTGCTGTCCCTGCGGCCCTGGTGGTGGCGGAAGCGGTTGTGGCAATCGAAATAGCAAATGCCCTGCTGGAGAAATTCGGCGGAGATTCTATCTTCGAGATTCGGCGCAATCTGGAAGGATACCTGGAGCAGATCCGCAATGCCTGAGCGGTCTTTGATCCTGACCGGTTTTATGGGCAGCGGTAAAAGCTCTGTCGGCAAAATATTGGCTGAGCGTCTTGATTGTCGTTTTATAGATCTGGATGCCGAAATTGTCGCAGTGGCGGGATGCTCAATCAACGATATCTTTGCCCGCGATGGTGAACAGGCGTTTCGTACGTTGGAAAGCTCTCAGTTGGAGCAGGTTCTGTCGGCTAAGGGGGGGCATGTGGTTGCCACCGGCGGCGGTGCGGTGATTTCGGGGCTCAACCGGACTTTGATGCGTAAGCATGGGGTGGTCATCAACCTGGAGGTGACGTTCGAACAGGTAATGGCTCGCCTTAAAGGGTGCAGCGACAGGCCGCTGCTGGCCGGTGATGATGCTGAAAAGCGCGCAAAAGCGCTGATGAGTGAACGTGAACAATTTTATGCCGACGCCGATATTAGAATTGACACGGATGGAAAATCCGTGGAAGATGTCGCGCTAGAGATTCTGTGCCGTTTGAAGGGGCTTTTTGAGTGAGTGTACTGTCCGTTAATCTTGCTGATAACAGCTATGATATTGTCATTGAACGTGGCGCTCTTGCCTCGCTTGGCGCGCGGTGTCGTGCCTTGGGGTTGAAGGGTGTGGCTGCCGTTGTTTCAAATCCGACTGTCGCCGCCTTGTATGGCACGGTTGTGCAGGAATCTCTGGCTGTTGCCGGTTTCACTGTCGCGCAGATTGAGATACCGGACGGCGAGGAATTTAAAAACAGTTCGACTCTGAATCAGCTCTATGATGATCTTCTTGCGGCCGGGGTTGATCGCGGTTCTTTCGTGGTTGCGCTTGGCGGTGGAGTCGTGGGTGACGTGGCCGGTTATGCCGCAGCGACCTGGATGAGGGGGGTCCCTTTTGTTCAGGTGCCAACCACACTTTTAGCCCAGGTTGACAGCAGTGTCGGCGGCAAGACAGGTATCGACCACCCCAAGGGTAAAAATCTGATCGGTGCTTTTTATCAGCCCCGTCTGGTGCTGATTGATGTTGATACTCTTGCTACCCTAGATCAACGCCAGTTTCGTGCCGGACTTGCCGAAGTTATTAAATACGGTGTGGCAATAGATCATACGTTTTTTGAATTCATGGAGTCAAATAGTGCTGCAATTCTGGCGATGGAGCCTGATGTTCTGGAAGAGATAGTGCTCCGATCCTGTCAATTAAAAGCGCAGGTGGTGGAACTTGACGAAAAGGAATCAGGGTTACGCGCCATCCTGAATTACGGTCACACACTCGGGCATGCCTTTGAAGCTCTTTCCGGCTATCGTGGTCTGGTGCATGGTGAGGCGGTTGCTATTGGAATGGTGCTAGCAGCAAGAATATCGGCTGCTGAAGGTCTGTGCAGCCAGGAGGATATTGCAAGGATTGCCGCTCTTATTACTCGTTGCGGGCTGCCGTTTGAAATTCCGCACTATGACCGTCAGCAGCTTCTGGATGCGGTTGCTGCCGATAAGAAATCAAAAAGCGGCAATATTACCTTTATTTGCAACAAGGGCATCGGCATGTATGCCATGTCGCACCATACTTCCGAGGAGCTGCTCAAACTGAGCGGGCTGGAGGCGTGACCATGCAGGAATCAGATTCATTCTGGACGGATATTAAGAACCTTGAGGAACGGCTTGCCAAATCACCGGACTCGTTCTGTTTCGCCCGTCTTTCAGAGGTTTACCTCAAGGTGGGGCTGGTCGATGATGCCATTCATGTTGCGCGCCAGGGGGTAATTAAACACCCTGGTTATCTGTCCGGTCAGAGAGCTCTTTCTCAGGCGTGTCATGCCAAGGGCTTGAATGATGAGGCTCTGGTCGCTTTAAAGCTGGTTACGTCGGCGTTACCGGAGGATGTGCCGTCTCAAAAGCTGATGGGGCGTATATACTCTGAAACCGGCAATCAGGATGATGCCCTTCAGGCATTCCGCACTGCTCTGGAGTTTGCGCCTGATGATATGGAGTGCCGGATAGAGCTGGAATATCTGGAGAGATCATCAGGGACGACAGCGTACGCCAGTGAGTCGGAAGAAGATGGTGAAGAGATTCTGGAAGATCTGGAAATTTGGGAAGAAGATCAAACAGAATCGGAATTCCAGCCTCAGGAAGCTCCCTTCATATCCGATATCGAGGCGATTCAGAGTCATGATCCTCTTTCAACAGGCACCCTGGCTGAGCTTTATGTTAAACAGGGATTTATCAATAAAGCTCTTGAAATTTACCGCGCGATTCTGGCCGACAATCCGTCGGACCAGGTAATGGCAGATCGGGTAGCTGAACTTGAGGCTCTTGAAACCGGTGTGTCAGAGCCCAATTTAGAATTAGACGATACTTTCGAAGATAATATCGCGGAAGAAACCGTTTTCGGAGTTCCGGACGAAGCGTTTTTTCAGGGAGTCAACCAGATTCCACAGCCGGAACCTGAATTTATAACTGCACCCGAAAATCAGCCTGTTTTTGCTGATGTCTACGAGTTTGAAAGTGGTGCTTCAGTTGTACCTCAGCAGGGGGTTGCAGATAATGCGCTGTCTACTCTTGACAGGTGGCTTGAAAATATCAGGAGGATTAAGTCATGTCGCTAAGAGATTCACTTGATACAATTGTTCAGAAAGTTGATGGATCCCTGGCAGCGGTGATTATGGCATACGATGGTATTCCGATTGACGAAGTCATAATTGAACAGACCGAGTTCGACATGCATCTCCTGACCGTTGAGTATGCAACCGTACTTAAAGAAATCAAGCGTGCTGTTGACGTCATTAAAATGGGTGATCTTGAAGAGGTCACTATTTCAACTACTCGTACTTGTGTCGTTGTCAGGGTTTTAAATGAGGATCTTTTTGCTGCCATCATAATGAAACGTGACGGCAATATAGGCAAGGGGCGCTATATGCTTAAACTCAAATCCTATGAAGTGCTGCAGGAGCTTTCTTAAACATGAAAATTTTGGTACTGCACGGCCCGAATTTGAACATGCTTGGAAAACGTGAGCCAGGTATCTACGGCAGTCAAACGCTCGAAGATATTAATCATTCACTTGAAGATCTGGCAAAGGAGTTGGGCTGCGAACTCTCTTCTCTTCAGTCCAACACCGAAGGCGAGTTGATCGATGCCATCCAGGCTGCAGCAGAGGATTGTCACGGCATGCTGATCAACCCGGCCGCTTACACCCACACCAGCATCGCAATTAGAGATGCCGTTGCTGCAGTGGGGCTTCCCTGTGTAGAAGTGCACCTCTCCAATATCCATAGCAGAGAAACTTTCAGGCATACCAGTATGATAGCTCCGGTTGCAATTGGCCAGATATGCGGTTTTGGTCGCGACAGTTATCTGCTCGGCTTACGAGCATTATTTAATAGTATTAAAAACAAATAAATAAGAATACGGACTATTTCACCTGTTTTTACTGCGTTGAGTAAAAACAGTTTGTAGTCAGGGTTTCATTTATGCTAAAAAACAGGCGCTCTCGTCTTAAATTGTTCTTTGAAGAATATTCGCTTAACGCAGTGTTATTCACTGATCTCAGAAATATTCGCTATTTGTGCGGCTTTAGCGGTACAGATGGGGTGTTGCTGGTCTCTCAGGATCGCGCATGGTTTTTGTGCGATTCGCGTTACACTGCTCAGGCCGCTGAAGAAGTTCAGAATGCCGAAATCAGGGAATGCGCCCCGATCCGTATTGATACGGTAGCAGCATTGGCGCAAGAATATGGCCTTGGCAGGATAGGTTTCGAGGCTGCTCATACCACCGTTGCCGCCTTCAGGCGGATGTCAGAGAAGCTGACCGGAGTGGAACTGGTTGAGCTGGGCTCCAACCTTGATGAAATCCGTATCTGTAAAGATGCCGCTGAACTTGAACAGCTTTCATCAGTTGCCACGCTGTCGTCTTTGTCCCTTACGGCTGTTCTGGAAAATATCAAGCCCGGAGTTAGAGAAGTTGACATCGCCCTGGCGCTTGAACTTGAGATGAGGCGCCGGGGTGCAGAAGGCAAAGCGTTCGATTTTATCGTAGCCTCAGGAGAACGGGGTGCCATGCCGCATGGCAGGGCCAGTGACAAGATCATACAGTCAGGTGATCTTGTTACAATCGATTTTGGCGCGCTCAAAGACGGCTATCATTCTGACGAAACCGTTACCGTCGCCTGCGGTGAACCATCAGTTCGTGCAAGAGAGATCCACTCGATTGTCAGGGCTGCCCATGATCTTGGTATTGAGTCGGTCAGGCCGGGTATCAGCTGCAAGGATCTGGATGAAGTTGCCCGGGCTTATATACGGGACAAGGGATACGGAGACTGTTTCGGGCACGGTTTAGGGCATGGGATAGGTCTGGAAATTCACGAAATGCCGACGGTTTCTCCGCGCAGTACTGCCGTGCTGGAAGAGGGAATGGTAATAACGATTGAGCCCGGCATCTATATCCAGGGCTTCGGTGGTGTCAGGATTGAAGACACCGTGGTAGTAACCGGTGACGGCTGCCGTGTTCTTACCAGTGCGGATAAACAATTGCTGGTTCTGTAGTAATTTACAACTAATTCGAGATGCATCACTAATCAGACTGTATGTAAAAGGAGACGAACAGAAATGGATATCAAAGATCTTAGACTGCTGATAAAGCTTGTGACCGAAACGGACATCACCGAGTTTGAAATGGATAATGCGGACGAGAAGATTATTATTAAGCGTGGCCACAAACCTGAATACATTTCGGTTGCTGCTCCGGCAATGCAGCAGTATGCTGCTCCTGCCTATCAGGCCGCTCCGGCTGGTGCACCAGTCGCTTCGGCCGCTTCTGCTGCACCGGCAGCTGAAGCAGGTGATGTTGTCACTTCCCCGATTGTCGGTACTTTTTACGCCGCTCCCGGTCCTGATGCTGATCCCTATGTTACTGTCGGGCAGGTTGTTGAAAAAGGTCAGGTACTCTGTATCGTTGAGGCGATGAAATTGATGAACGAGATTGAGGCCGAATGTAAATGCAAGATCCTGAAAATCTGCAAAGACAACGCTCAAGCGGTAGAATTCGGTGATTCACTGTTTGTAATCCAGAAACTTTAATTTCATTCCTGATCCTGCTAAACAGGATAAGTGTGTAAACGAAGTTGTCTTCTGACAAAAAGCGCTGAAAACAACATACTAAAGCGGGGTTCGCCTTCATGTTTCATAAAGTACTTATTGCCAATCGCGGCGAGATAGCCATCAGGATTATCAGGGCTTGCAAAGAACTGGGTATAAAGACTGTTGCGGTCTATTCCCAGGCCGACATCCACTCTCTGCATGTCAAGCTTGCCGATGAGAGTGTCTGTATCGGTCCTGCTCCCAGTGCCCTGAGTTATCTCAATATCAATGCCATCATCAGCGCAGCTGAATTAACCGATGCCGAGGCGATTCATCCCGGCTACGGATTTCTGTCTGAAAACGCAAAATTTGCCGAGGTATGTGAGAAGTGCGGCATTACTTTTATTGGGCCGACCGCTGAAAGTATGCGTATTATGGGTGACAAAATCAGTGCCCGTCAGGCGGTTATCAAGCAGGGTGTGCCGATACTGCCCGGTACCAAAGAGGGCGTAAAAACAGTTGAAGATGCTGTCAAAGTCGCTAAAGAAATTGGGTTCCCGGTTATCATCAAGGCTACCGCAGGTGGCGGTGGTCGCGGTATGAAAATTGTCCATTCCCAGGCAGCGCTGCCCAATGCGTTTGCAACCGCTCGTGCCGAGGCCCAATCCGGATTCGGGAATCCCGAGGTCTATATTGAGCGATATTGTGAAAAACCGCGTCACGTTGAGATCCAGATTCTAGGTGACAAGCATGGCAATGTGATTCATCTGGG
>JANYBN010000077.1 GCA_025360785.1 Geobacter sp. | reverse complement strand
GTCAAATGAGCGGCGGCGATACATGGAGTCACGAGCAATCGGCTTGGTCATTCGGCACTCCCTTCGGAAGAACCCGAATTGGTAGCTTCATCTAGAATGAGAATCGGGACGTTCTTGAGAATTGCCCGTGCTATACAGAGTCTCTGCCGCTGTCCCCCGGAAAGCCTGACGCCGCGATCACCAATACTTGTCTCGTACCCTTCAGGCATCTCCATAATGAAATCATGGGCGTAGGCAGCTTGCGCCGCTTTGATTACTTCCTCGTCGGTAGATCCCGGTTTTCCATAGCGAATATTGTTTGTAACGGTGTCATGGAAAAGGGTTGTTTCCTGATCAACCAGCGCAATGTGACTCATGATGCTGTCTTTGGATATGTCGCGGACATTGTACGGCCCGATTTTAACTTGCCCTTCAGTCGTATCAAAGAAACGGGCAATCAGCGAGACAAGCGTACTTTTGCCCCCTCCTGACGGCCCCACAAGAGCAATCATCTGGCCTTTTTCGGCTACCAGGCAGACGTCTTCGAGTATGTAGTCATCCTGATATTTAAAATAGACGTGATCAAATTCAACCCGATTCTCGTCACTGGCAAGAGCATGACAATCAGGAGAGTCAGTGATTTCAGAAACGGCATCGATGATCTCGAAAACCCTTTCAGAAGCGCCGATACAGCGTTGAGCATTACTATAGGCACCTATAAGTTTTTTGAGGGGGGAGTATACCAGCGCCATGGCAGTTATAAAAGAAAAGAACTCCGGAGCGGACATCTTGTTGGCTATAACCTTCATGCCGCCAAAATAAATGACTGCCGCAATCCCTAGAGAGGTAATGACTTCGCTGATAGGCGAAGATAACGAGCTGTACTTTATCATTTTTTGGTTAAAACTGTAGTACTTGAGATTGGCCTGAGCGAACTGCTCTATCTTCGTGTTTTCAAGGGAAAATGCCTTCACAACCTTTATCCCGCTCAGTGTCTCCTGAAGGATGTTGGCGAAATATCCGGCTTCCTCCTGTCCCTTCCGGGCGGCCCGTTTGATTTTTTTGCCGAGAATTGTGGCCGGATAGATTGTGAGCGGAATAATCAGCAGTGATATAGTGGCAAGCTGCCAATCGCGATAGAAGATGACGCAAAGCAGCGAGATCAGGCCGATAGCGTCCCTGAAAATTCCGGACACGATTTCTCCGACACCGTTTTGCATGGCGGCTACATCAGTAACGATTCGCGACATTAATGAACCGGTCTGGTTGCGATAAAAAAACTTCAGATCAAGAAAAATATTATTTTTAAAAATCTTGTTGCGGACATCCTGAACAGCCAGTTGAGCGGCAGTATTCATAAAATAGTCATTAAGATAGCGGCAAACAGCCCGTAATGCGAATATCAGTATTATGACCAACGGAAGAAATGAAAAAATATACATATCTTTCGTCATGAAGATCTTCTTCAATAACGGCTCAACCATATATGCAAACGCGGCGTCGAATCCACCGTAGGCTGCTGACGCCAGAGCGGCAAGTGCAATACGCCACCAGTATGGCTTTATATAGAGAATGAGTCTTTTGAATACGGGCATCCTGACAGTCCTTTTGCGCATAATAGGCAGAAATTAATAGTTGTTTCGATTATTGTTTTACCGAGATGAAATGCTTGTTTTTATAGAAAACAAAGCCGGTCAAGCGTTCTATAAACATTATGACACGATGCCTCTTTTCCCTGAAATTAAGCTTATATGACTGGTCGGTCTGAAATGTTTCCGTTATTTCAAGCTTAAGCAGGTCTCTCATTATGCCGGGATGCGAACCTTTGAAATGATGTAACGTTTCGGGATCGATCTGTTGGCATACTGAAGTTTTTTCCTGCCCCCCATTGCGCATGAATTCACTCTGGACCCACCCGTAATGATACATTTTAGCGCCGCAGGCTACCGCCTTCAGGTATCTGGAACGTTTGTTGTTCAACAACAAAATAGGATATTGGGCATCATTCGGGAAAATTACCCTGATATTGTTTTTCATGATTCGCACTTCGCGGCGATACCAGTTGGGGCCACATGCCTGAGTATTGTGGTTGCCGAAAAAGTGGATATAGTCAAAAGCAAGTCCCTCAACGCCCGGATCATCGAGATGCTTTTCCATTTGACCGCGAAGCAGCTCGTAATCGTCCTCGTGAATCACCTCATCACCCTGAATGTAAAACACCCAGTCTCCAGTGCAGCTGGACAGAGCAATATTTGATTGCTGGCCAAAAACATAGGTCCAGACATGCGGGTTCCATTGGCTCCGGAAAATCTTTATTTTGGGATCGCTAAGCGCGGTAAGGGCCTCAACGGTGCCGTCTTCGGCCGGCCCTACGACAACAATGAATTCATCACAAAGCGGTAATGCTGATTTGATCGATTCCCGGAAGGGATACCCTCGTTTGACGGCTTCATTTAAAAACGTGCATCCACTGACTTTCATTTGTTATCCCCTCGTTGAAAACGATCAGCAAGCTCCATCGCCGCACTAAGTACCGATTCCGCTGTCACCGAAGTCATACAGCGGTGATCGACCGGACACTCCCGCAATTTGCATGGCGCGCAATCGATATCGTTTCTTACGACAATCGCTTTATCGTTATAGGGAGATGTGCCGGTGTGATCGGTTGAACCGAAGACAGCTACCACAGGCACATCAAAAGCCGCCGCAATATGCATGGGACCGGAATCGTTGGTTATAAAGAAATTACAGCGCCTGATAAGTGCCATCAATTCCCGCACGGATGTTTTGCCGGCCAGATTGACTGCGGCCCCTTTCATGTCATTATCGATGTCTGCAGCGATTGCCGTTTCTCCGGGACCGCCAAAAATAACGACTTTTGCCGACCACTCATCGGCAAGGCGGCGGGCAACCTGGGCAAATCTCTCAGGATACCAGCGCTTGGCCGAGCC
>JANYBN010000038.1 GCA_025360785.1 Geobacter sp. | reverse complement strand
GCTCGCCGTCGCCGTTGCCGTGGTGCGGCGGACTATCGCCCCTCCGTATGCGGGGGCACGCACCTGCGAGGCCTATGCCATCCTCGGCATGATCGCTCTGCTGATGCTCGCCTTCTTCGGCATGCACGGCGCCGAGATCGCCCTGGGCAATGAAGCAGCTACCGGCTATATGCCGATCTCCCGGTTTCTGGCCGCCCTGCTGATCCCATTTGCCCCCGACGCCCTGCACACCATCGGCGAGGTTTGCTGGTGGCTCCATGCCGCTGTGCTGCTGGCGTTCATGAATTACCTCCCCTACAGCAAGCATATGCATATCCTGACCGCCATCCCCAACTGTTTCCTGCGGGGAGCAGAAAAGCCAAACACCCAGCCGCGTGAAGATTTTATTGAAGGGCAGCGTTTCGGGGTCGGGGATGTAGACGACTTCACCTGGAAGGATCTGCTGGATTCCTTCTCCTGCACCGAATGCGGCCGCTGCCAGAATGCCTGTCCGGCCGCCGCGACCGGCAAGCCGCTCAATCCCCGCCTGGTTGTGCATGCCATCAAGGCCAACCTCCTGGCCAACGCCGCGCAGTTAAAAAAGGGTGAGAGACCGCAGCTGCCGCTCATCGCTGAAACCGGCGAGGGAGCAAGCAGCGAGGAGTCCATCTGGTCCTGCACCACCTGCGGAGCCTGCCTGGAGGCGTGTCCGGTCATCATCGAGCAGATGCCTAAGATCGTCAAGATGAGGCGCCATCTGGTCGAGATGGAGGCACGTTTTCCGGCGGAGCTCACAAGCCTGTTCGAGAACATCGAGGGGCGCAACAACCCGTGGGGTATCGCACCCCCGGAACGGAGCAAGTGGAGTTCCCAGCTGGAGGTGAAGCCGTTTGAGGCGGGCAAAACCGAATACCTGTTCTATGTCGGCTGCGCCGGCGCCTTCGACTCCCGCAGCAAGCAGGTCACAATGGCGCTGGCGACAATTCTCGATGCCGCCGGGGTCTCCTGGGGGATCCTCGGGCGCGACGAAAAATGCTGCGGCGACTCCCTGCGCAGGCTCGGCAACGAGTTTGCCTTCGACAAGCTGGCGCGGGAAAACGTGCAGCTGTTTCAGGAGCGCGGCGTGACCAAGGTTATCACCCACTGCCCCCACTGTTTCACCACGCTCAAGAACGATTACCGTCAGTACGGCCTGGAACTGGAAGTTATCCATCACTCGGAGCTCATCAACCAGCTGCTGAAGGAAGGGCGATTGAAGTTAAACCGCGAGGTCACCGGACTCGGCACAATCCTGTTCCACGATTCCTGCTACCTGGGACGTCACAACGACATCTATCAGGCCCCGCGCGAGGTGATCAGCACGGTTACCGGCCAGCCCCCGGCAGAATTCGCCCGCAACCTGAACAGCTCCTTCTGCTGCGGCGCAGGCGGCGGCCGGATGTGGCTGGAGGAACAGAGCGGCACAAGAATAAACCGGGAACGAACCACGGAGGCTCTCCGGGCGAAACCGGATACGATCTGCGTCTCCTGCCCGTTCTGTATGACCATGTTCGGCGACGCCCTTAAAGACGGGGGGGAAGAGCTGATCAAGGTTAAGGATATTGCCGAAGTGGTTGCCGAAGGGCTGCGGTAACATTTAAACACCGTAGGTTGGGCAAAGCAAAGCGTGCCCAACGGAATCGGCGACATGTCGGGCACGGCAAGAAACCGCCTTTGCCCAACCTACGAAGATCACCTGTTACATGTATTAGTTTTTTGGACACTTTCCACGGAGAAACAATGCCGACCAGTTCAAGCGCCGCACTCAGCAGTGAAGATATATATATCGCCCCCGCGTTCCGGGATCACCCGTCAAAGCTGTTCGTCGAGACAACCAGCCGCTGCAATCTGAACTGCGTCATGTGCCCAAAACAGAACCGGAGCGGCGGACCTGCCGACGGTGATCTGGAACCGGCCACCTTTGATGCCCTGAAAGAGGCGTTTCCCCACGTCGAAGCGCTGGTGCTGAACGGCATCGGTGAACCGCTGCTCAACCCGCAGCTGGAACAGTTTATCAAAAAGGCCAAAAAACTGATGCCGGGGCAGAGCTGGGTCGGCTTCCAGAGTAACGGTCTGCTGCTTAACAACCTGCGCGCCATTTCCCTTGTCGCTGCCGGCCTTGACAAAATCTGCCTGTCCATGGACGGCGTCACCCCCTCTACTTTCAGCGCCATCCGTGCCGGGGGGCAACTGCTGGATCTTGAACGCGCCCTGTCAGCCATCACCGCGGCCAAAGAGATCTGTGCCAGACCGGATCTGCAGATCGGCGTGGAATACGTCGCCATGCGCGACAATCTTGAGGAGCTGCCCGCCGCGCTCCAGTGGGCGGCGGAGCGGGGAGTGGATTTTGCCATCGTCTCGCACCTCCACCCGTATGACGAACAGCATCTCGGCCAGTGCGCCTATGACACCTGCACCGATGAAGCGCTCTCCCTGTTCCATGTCTGGAAAGGCAAGGCTGATCTGGCCGGAGTGGAGATACAGCGCTATTTCAAACTTCTCTGGAAATACCGGAAGAGCCCTGAGGAACAGAGGATCCTGAATTTTGTTGAAACCATGAAGGTCGATGCCCGGAACCGTGGCATTCCCCTCGATCTGAAACGGCTCTTTGCCATGGACTATGCACGGATTGAAGCGGTAGACAGCGCCTTTGAGCGCGCCGCTGAGGTCGCCCGGCAAACCGGTCTCCAGCTGCGGCTCCCTGAAATAGTGCCGCAGGGCAGACGCAGTTGCAGTTTCATCGAACAGGGAGCGGCGTTCATTTCCAGGGACGGCGCCATGCATCCCTGCTATCAACTCTGGCATTCGTGCCGTTCGTTTGCCAACGGCTGGCAGCATCCCGTGCAGCCGAAGATGTTCGGCAACGTTGCTGACCGGGGTCTGCTGGACATCTGGAACAGCGAGCTGTTCAGCACCTACCGGGAAAATGTGCTGAAACACGATTACCCGGTCTGCGCCGGCTGTAACTGTTCCCCCTGCGACCTTGTCCAGAACGAGATATTTGAACAGGATTGCTATGTCAATTCCGAGCCGTGCGGCAGCTGTCTCTGGAGTTCCGGGGTGTTCCGCTGCCTCGATTAATTCCAGCTGTTTAAAAAACTCAAGAGAGGTACCAACAACATGTTTGAAGTAATCAGTAACGATATCCTGGCGCCCAATCTCCACCGCATGGTGGTGCAAGCGCCAAGGGTGGCCCTGGCCCGCAAGGCCGGGCAATTTGTCATCGTCCGCGCCGACCGTGGCGACGAACGCATTCCGCTTACCATCGGCGACGCTGACCCGGCCGCCGGCACCATCACGCTTTTCATTCAGGCCATCGGCGCCTCCACCCGCAAGATCATTGCGATCCCGCAAGGCGGTTTCATCCGCGACGTTGCCGGCCCACTGGGGCAGGCGACCCACATCGAAAACCGGGGGCGGGTGGCCTGCGTCGGCGGCGGTGTCGGCACGGCGGTTCTCTATCCCCTGGTCAAGGCGCTGGCCGCGGCCGGCAACAAGGTAACCACCATCATCGGCGGGCGTTCCAGCCAGTATATTATCCTGGCAGATGAGCTGGCGGCGCTTTCAGAAACAGTTCTCATCACCACCGAGGACGGCAGTATCGGGCGCAAAGGGTTTGTTACCGCCGAGCTGACCGATCTGATCGCCGACCCGGATCGTGCCCCCAGCGTAGTGCTGGCGGTCGGCCCGGTGCCGATGATGCGGGCTGTGGCCGAGTTGACCAGGCCCCACGGCATCGAGACCGTCGTCAGCCTCAATCCGGTCATGATAGACGGTACCGGCATGTGCGGCGGCTGCCGGGTCGTGGTCGGCGGTGTCGTGAAATTCGCCTGCGTGGACGGCCCCGAGTTTGATGGCCATCAGGTCGATTTCGACGGTCTCACCGACCGCCTCACAACCTACCGCGGCTTCGAAGAACAGGCCCGCCACGCCGCCAGCGAATGCCGCCTGACCATGGATGTGCCTCTTGCCGGACTCAGCGTCAAGGAACGGCTGGCCATCCCCCGGGTCCATATGCCTGAACGTGATCCGGAGGTCAGGAACCGCAATTTTGAGGAGGTCAACCTGGGACTCGACTACGAGCAGGCGGTCCGTGAGGCACAGCGCTGTATCCAGTGCAAGCACCGTCCCTGCGTGGCGGGGTGCCCGGTCGGGGTCTCCATCCCTGAATTTATCGCGGCCCTGGCCGCCGAAGACCTCCCTGCTGCCGCCGGAATCCTGCGGGGGGACAACGCCCTCCCCGCTGTCTGCGGGCGGGTCTGCCCCCAGGAAAGCCAGTGCGAAGCAAAGTGTGTGTGCGGCGTAAAAGGGGAGTCGGTTGCCATCGGTTATCTGGAGCGGTTTGTGGCCGACTGGGCCATGGCAAATGCCGCAGAGCTTCCCCGCGAGCAGGTTCCTCCTGCCAGCGGCAAGCGGGTCGCCATTGTCGGTTGCGGACCGGCCGGTCTAACCGCCGCCGGTGAACTGGCCCGTCAGGGTCACGGCGTCACTATTTTTGAGGCGCTTCATGACACGGGCGGCGTGCTTCGCTACGGCATCCCCGAATTCCGCCTTCCCAAGAACATTATCGACACCGAGGTAGCACGGCTTCTGGATCTGGGGGTTGCCATCGAGTGCAACGTCATCATCGGCAAGACCATGACGCTCGACCAACTCTCGAACGAATTCAACGCGGTTTTTATCGCCAACGGCGCCGGGCTGCCGACCATGCTCAACATCCCCGGAGAGAACCTGAAGGGGGTCTATTCGGCCAATGAACTCCTAACCAGGGTCAACCTGATGGAGGCGGGGCGCAATCCTGATTCCTCCACGCCGATTATTGCCGGGCGCAGGGTGGCGGTCATCGGCGGCGGCAATACCGCTATGGACTGCGTCCGCACCGCCCGACGCCTCGGCGCAGAGCGGGCGATGATCGTCTATCGCCGCAGCGAGGCCGAGATGCCAGCGCGGGTGGAGGAGATCAAACATGCCAAGGAGGAGGGGGTAGAGTTCGTCATGCTGACAGCCCCCCTGGAGATTCTCGGCAATGAGGAACGTTGGTCCGCCATGCTGCGCTGCCAACGCATGGAGCTGGGGCCTCCGGATGAGTCGGGTCGGCGCAAGCCGGTGCCGGTGCCCGGATCGGAGTATGATATACCGGTCGATGTCGTGGTAAATGCGGCAGGTACCGGGGCCAATCCGCTCCTGACCGCCACCGCCCCGGAGCTGAAGCTCAACAAATGGGGCAACATCGCGGTGGATGACAACTGTGCCACCAGTATTCCAGGGGCCTTTGCCGGTGGCGACATCGTTCGCGGCGGCGCCACGGTCATCCTCGCCATGGGTGACGGCAAGCAGGCCGCCGCGGCAATCAGCGGCTACCTGAACGGCAACAGATAATTCTTCCCGAAAATGGGGGATATAAAGAATGTGTAAAAAAATCTTCATCGCCGCAACCGGGCAGAATACCGGAAAAACCACCATCAGCCTCTCCCTCGTCCATCTGGCGCGGCAGAAATACCGGCGGGTCGGCTTCATCAAGGCGGTCGGCCCCAAGTGCCTGGAATTCAACGGCTGCGTGGTGGACAAGGACGCCGCCCTGATGGCACGGGTCTTCGGACTGGAAGAGGATATCAAGCTGATGTCGCCGGTGGTGCTCGGCCGGGGCTCGACTAAACGCTTTCTGGACGGTGGCTTGACGACCGCCGAGCTGGAGGAGCGGCTGGTAAACGCCTGCAGGGAGATGGAGCGGCGCTATGATTTTCTCGTCATTGAAGGGGCCGGACATGGCGGTGTCGGCTCGGTGGTGGGACTCAGCAACGGCAGGGTGGCAAGTCTATGCGGCGCACCGGTTGCGATGGTGAGCGGCGGCGGCATCGGCAGCGTGATCGATTCGGTCCTGCTGAACCTGCCGCTCTACCGCGATGAGGGACGTGCTGTTAAACTATTGATGGTCAACCGTTTGCTTGCGGAAAAAAGGGACGAGTCACTCAGGTATCTGGCCAAGGCTTTCACCCCCCTGGGACTCCCGGTTGCGGCGGCCTTCGACTACTCGCCGATCCTCGCAGACCCGACCCTTACACACATCGCCCGGCTCCTCAAACACCCGCTCAATGGTGATCCAACGGCACGCAATCGTATCGTTCACCACGTTCAGCTTGGCGCGGCGTCATCCCAGAAGGTGATCGACCGTCTGGAAAACTCGACCCTGCTGATCTCCACCAGTTGCCGTGACGAGCTGATCGTGACCCTCTCGTCGCTCTATCATATCCCTGCATACCAAAAGAAAATTGTCGGACTCGTCATCCCGGGGCATGCACCGGTATCGGCCATTACCCAGCAGATCCTGGACGACAGCGGCATTCCGTACATCAGAATAATCGAGTCGACAACGGCCGAGACCTATTCGGCCGTCACAGGCCACATTTCCAAGATCAGCCCCGAAGACGACGAAAAGATCGACCTGATCTGTTCAATGGCCGAGAAGGTCATTGATTTCGAGGCGATCGACCGGCTATTGTGACATGTTAGACCGCATGTAACTTCGTTGAAGCGCACAAATACGTATTTTAAATAAGGAGCTGGCATGGCAGAACCGGTTTGCGTAGAGATATTCATCATCGGCAACGAGATCCTGATCGGGGATATCCAGGACACGAATACGAACTGGCTCTGCACGGAGATCAACAGGCTGGGTGGGCACGTCGCCAGGGCTACCGTGCTGCGGGACATCGACGCGGTCATTGCCAGCGAACTGCAGACCGCTTTGCGGCGCGGCGCAAGGGTCATCATAACCTCCGGCGGGCTGGGACCCACTGCCGATGATCTGACCCTGGCGGCCGTGGCACGAGGCGCCGGTGTGGAGCTGCAGCTGCACGAACAGGCCCTGCAGATGATCAGGCAGCGCTATGATGAACTGGCCGGTCAGGGGATACTCGCCCAAGGGGGTCTCAATCCGGCCCGCGAGAAGATGGCCTGGTTCCCGGTTGGCGCCGTTCCGCTGCACAATCCGGTCGGCACCGCTCCGGGGGTTCTGCTCCAGAGCGGTCAGACCATCATAATCAGCCTGCCGGGCGTCCCTTCAGAACTCAAGGGCATCTTCAACAGTTCGCTGCAGCCGTTTCTGCTGGCAACATTTTGCGGCGGCATATCCTTCATGCGGACCATCACCGTTCAATGCAACGACGAATCGTTGATGGAACCTGTGCTCAGCCGGGTAGCCGGCGACCATCCCGGCATATATATCAAATCTCTGGCCACAACCCTGGGCGAGATGCGGGATCTTGACATCATCCTGACTGCCGTGGGGAGTGAGCGTTCTGCCCTCGACACCCTGCTTGAGGCTGCCGTGAACGACCTGACTGCTGGTCTCACCGCTCTCAGCATCGGCCACCGCGAGAAGGAACCTTCATAAAAAACCATATCTCTATGAGATCAATACAAAGAAAGGGAGTAGCAACAAGTGATCAATATCAAGTTTTTTCTGGAAATGTCCGGCATTGCAGTTATAGCCATATCTGTGCTATTTGCAGTTTATGTAAAATTAGGTAATTTAAGTGTCAAAAAGCGTAAATAAAGGAATTCGAGATGAAAAAGGATATCGTTGAAAAGGGAGCCATCCTGCAGCGGGACCGGGAAACCTACGGCAT
>JANYBN010000024.1 GCA_025360785.1 Geobacter sp. | reverse complement strand
TTGACCGTGTTTTATCACAGAATTGTCTCCTTCGGTTGATTATTTCTGTGCATCGCTTAATCCCATTTCCTTTACAAGTCTCCATACCATCCCGGCCAACAACATCACACCCAGAGACAGCACGCTCCACAGCAGCACCTTGCGCCAGGTTGTTGCTGATATTCGCGGCTTCAGAGCCTGCTTGCCGCCCGATTCTACCGATGGGCCGGCCTTGGCCGGGAGCGGCCTGATCTGTTGTTTTTCCCAATCTGCAAGACTTGCCGCAATGCTGTCGTCATGCAATGTGTCGTTGTCGGTGCGGGCGCTGCCGTACGCCAGGCGGAACGGCGCTTCGCCACGGGCGGCAAAAATCAGCCGGTGCGGCTGCCAGCCGACTTCCAGCTGCGGCAACCTGCTCCCCAGGCCGCCGCCGGTCGGGTGAACGCGAATCAGCCACTGTCTGTCAGCCGTCGGTGCGATCTCCACTGCACCGCTTTCAATCACGGTCGCGTCACGGCGCAGGCGGTAAAATGTGCCGCAGCCACGCTCGATCCAGGGTGACTTGTCATCCTGCCGCGATAAAATGGTGACCCCGGCCAGACTGTTCTCAGCGGGAAAATCAAGGCGCAGGCGGTCAACCGGCATGTAGCCGCCGCTCTGCGCCAGATATTCTCCGTTCTTTCCCTTGACCTGGGCGAGGAGATAGCGGGCTGTCTCGCGGCGCTGCGCTGTTTGGAACGTTTCAAAGCGCGGTGTAACGCTATCGATCCGGGGCACGCCCTGTTCCGGGCATAGGCTTAGCCGGAAATAGCGAGCCTGTATGGGAGGGAAGTCGATCCGGTTTCTGTTGAGGAGCAGATTACCTGACGACAGGGTGGCGACCGCCCCGGAGCCGTGCTGTCGCCACTCTAGCAGATCATCACTGGTTTCCACCCGCAATGTGCCGACAAACCCTTGTGCGGCGGGGGTGAGTCCTACATCGAAGCCACTGATCCGGCGATCCAGCGCAGAGGCATCGACGATGTAGCCGGTTATCGGCGCGCCCGACACTGTGCCTGACGCAGTATTGAGCGTTACAATTGCGCCATGCTCGTCAGTTCGCACTTGCATGGCTATGTTTCCGGGCTGTTTTTGTGCCGGGGAGCCGAGTGGAAAGAGCGGCAGTTTTTGTCCGGTGGCCGCCGCCTTGACCGGTGCCGGCTGAAGCAGTGTGAAGGGGATAATCTCGCCTGCGCCGTTGAATACAGCAAGGTCTCCCAGGTCGCGGCGTTCAACTGCTGCGTATACTTCGGTCGGAAGAGGTGTTTCATGCAAGGCTCCGCTGTCTGAGAGCATCAGCGGCATCATTCGGGCGAAGTCCTGCTGGGTAGGCGTCTCCGCTGCCTGAACCGTGGCAGTTGCTGTCAGAAGAAAGAGCAGAGACAAAATCAGGCGTTTCATGATAGACCTCTTTCCGCCGCTTTGGGAGGAACCGGCGAGAACCAGCCGATCAGCAGGATCAGCAGGCCAACTACAACAAAGGAAATAATGCGGGCCACGCTGCCATGGCCGGCCAGATCGACCAGGAACAGTTTTGCCACTACCAGGCCCAGCAATCCGGCTCCTGACAGCCAGATCCAGCGCAATCCCCGGCGTGTGGCCTGCGTCATGACCGTCAACGCTAGCAGGCACCAGCAGATGGAGAGAGTGGTTTGGACCGTCAGCGACGTGAACAGGTCGTGGAAGGTGAAGGGCACGCTGCACCAGTGGTGGATGAATCGGAGCAGTATGGCATTCAGCCAGATAAAGAGCGTTGCCGCAAGGGCGATTGCCGACTCCCGCTCCGGCAGCCGCTCGGCCATATCCAGGAGCGAACCCTTGATGGCGCGGTACCAGCAGAGCAGGCTGATCAGTACCAACAGGGTGGTGCCGTCCAGCGGGTTGAGCAGCGGCAGGTACGGGAGCGGCCAGGGGTTGCCTGCCTGGGTAAGATTAGCGTAGAGCAGCCAGAGGAAGGAAACAAGTGCCAACGGCGCAGAGCCCAATCCCAGATAGTCGGACATATTTCCATCAACCGGCCAGGGAAGTTCGGCGCCACGACGGGCGATCAGCAGCACCAACAGAGCCGGAACCGCGCCCCAGACACACAGGCTCCAGGTCTGCATCCCCGGCAGGTGCTGCGCAATGCGGCCGGAGATCTCCCATGAAGTCAGCAGAGTCAGCAGCCAGAAGGCCACGGCATGGGCAAACGCATGAAGTTGCGGCTTACGGTCTCTGGAGTAGTACAGAATCAGATACCAGGCCGTGAGAGCAACGGGCCACCCGAACCACCCTCCCTGCAGCGATGGATAACTGTGGTCGGCAAGTAAGTGGAACAGGGCCAGAACCGCCATGGCGGGAAGAAGTGCAAAGGCCGGCCACTCCGGCAGCTGCCAGTCGAGCCGCCGCCGCACAAGGTAGCAGGCAAAACAGGAAACAGCCATGAAGACAAGAGTCGTGCCGAAGGACAGATCATGCTGGGTGTGTGCGCTCACTTCGTTCAGGCCGCCGCCAAACCACCAGAGCATGCCCCAGGTAAACAGCACCGGCTCGGCGAATCGTTCCGGCGCTTCAAGTGAATCTTTACCGCGACCGAGCAGCCAGGCGCTACAAAGCGCCGCCCCGCTCACCAGCAGGGTGCCGATATAGGAGCTGTTTAGCACCGGCCAGACACCGCTGCGCAGCCCGTTATCATCAAGGAACATCACCCCCGAGCCGATCAGCAGCGCATAGCCGAAAGCACGTGCCAGGCGGCGATCCTGACGCAGACCGACCCAGACCAGAGCTGCTCCCTCGATGCTCCAGGCGGCCGAAGTCCAGCGCCCCTCGAAGGCCAGCGGTATGGCAAGGGTCCCGAAAACTGTACCAAGAGCAAGAAACACCTCTGTCAGAGTGCGCATCCGTTCCGGCTCATCCCGGAACAGTTTCCCGGCAACGGTGATGTAATAGGTGCCGGCTGCCAGGGCGCTCCAGGCAAGACCGTATTCGTACTGCCGCACCAGCAGTGACTGGAAAGCAAAGGCCAGAACCGGCGTACCGAACAGCAAGGTGCTGTCTATATAGCCTTCCAGCTCAGTCGGCTGCCGACGGGCATAGAGTAGCGGCAGTGAAGCGTAGATCAGGAAGAACAGGACCAGAAACGGCTCAACGCTGAAAAAGTATTCGGGGGTGTAGAAATGATTGCCCCACAGGGCGCTGACGATGAAGGTGCCGACAAAGCCGAGCAGATTCAGTTCGCGCCAGGCACGCTGCCAGGCGATGGCAAGGATGCCGACGTTAAGGATGGCGTAGTAGCCGAACAGCGCGGTCGGGGCGCCGCTGCCGATGCCGGCCAGTTCCGGGGCCAGGAAACCACCGGCGCTTCCCATCACGGCCAAAGATTTGGAATCCTGCCTGACCGCCAGAACGGCTGACAGGGCGCAGACAGCCACCAGAATAGCAAAGCCGGAACCAACCGGTATCAGATGATACAGATGCATGGCGGCATAGGTGGTCAGGTAGAGGATGCCGACCCCGCCGCCCTGAATTACCTGAGCGTAGACCGGTCGCTTGTCACGCAGGCGCCAGCCGGTGGCCAGCAGTGCGCAACCACCAAGGGCCGCCGCAGTCAGGCGCAGTTCGATCGGGAACAGGCCGATCTGTACCGCGTATTTAACCAGGAAGGAGACGCCGAAGAAGAGGATCACCACCCCCAGTTTTACCAGCAGGTTTTCGCCGCTGAGAAGATTGCGCAGCCACTCCTCGATGGGTGACGGCTGTTCCGGTTCGGCGGGTTTGACCGGCTCACTCTGCTGACTCCGTGGCGTTTCCGCCGTTTTAGTGCTCTGCTTGTCGGCAGTAAAGATGAATGGTTGCGACTCCTCGAGCGTTTGAGACACGGATTCAGGGTCGAACACCATGCCGGGCAGATCCTCGCTCTCATATGTCGTGGCGCTCTCCCTAGTGGTGGCTTTCGGCACTTCGCCCAGGCGGCGGCGCAACAGTGCCAGCTCCTGGTCCGTGGCCTCCTGTCGCTGCCGCAGGTTGTGCATTGCACCGCACAGCCATCCGATGATGGCGCCGAAAACGACTCCTCCGGACTGATGAATTATTGCTCCGCCAAGCAAGGCGCCGGCTACCGCAAAAAGCAGGTTCATGACAATACCTCCTTAAAAATTATGCTTGTTTTCGAGTCCATTCTGATCACCGCAGCATGACGCCGGCAGCCAGAGCCCGCAGCATATTACGCCGCGTACGGTGCCAGGCCAGCGGATGGTGTGCGTACCGGGTTGTCAGGCTGGAGATGCTTGTGACGGAAACTACCAGGATAAACAGGGGAATGACGGCGACGGCCAGTTTGAGTATGAAAGTTTCCATTGTGTGCCTCCATGCAATGTCGATTCAAGTTTCATTGAATGTATTACAGGGAGTGTGCCAGATAGCGCAAAATAGTATAACTGTCCATTATTATTAGTATATTAAAGGAGTGGGCCGGCCTGCTTCTGGATGCTGTCAAGGGTTGGTAGGCAATAAATGTATATGCTATGTACACGCGATGAATTAGTCTGGCCGTGAATTGAATATTTACTCAACCATGTTACAATATCGGTAAGCGCATCATTACTACTGTGTAAAGGAGGAAGTCATGTCAGATAAACTGCTGGTGCCGTCTGTTGATATGCGGCTTGGGGCGTTGCTGGAATTGACCCGCAGGAAGGACGAAAGTGATGCTTCCCGAAGCAAGATCCGGCACACAATAACCATATCCCGCGAGTTCGGCTGCGAGGCGTATCCGATGACCGAATGCCTCAAGGAGATAATGGAGAAGAAGACCGGACAGCCCTGGGCGATCATGGATAAGGCGCTGCTGGATGAGGTGGCGAAGCATCATCAGCTGTCTGAAGAGATCGTGAACAGGCTGGGGGAGAAGAAGAGCAGGATTCTTGATGAGGTGCTGGGCACGTTCTCGCCGCGCTGGAAGAGCGATAACGACCACTTTCGTCTGCTCTGCAAGCATGTCTTTTCGCTGGCGGAAAAGGGGAACTCGATCATCGTCGGGCGGGGGAGTTCCATCGTCACGCAACAGCTCAAAAACTGTTACCATTTCCGCATATATGCCTCCCATGCGTTCAAGGTGGCGTCCATCGCCAGACGGCTCAAGATTACAAAGGATGAGGCAGATAGTGTCGTAGAGAAAAACCAGAAACAGCGTGATGCTTTCATCAAGGATTATTTCAGCCTTGATCCGAGGGATCTGCGTTTTTATCATCTGGTCTTCAATAACGACAAGAACACTCCGGAGCGGATCGCGCAGATGATTGCGGAGTATGTACCGGCTGGGTAATGTGCGCCGGAAAGGCCTGCCAGCTACGCTACTTAAAGCGCAGTAGACCTCTCCAACGCCACCAGCGCGATTTCCTTGATACACTTCAAATCCAGCTTGCCGGTCCCCAGGATCGGCAGACACTCAACTTCCACATAACAATCACGCCCCGGCTTCCAGAGGTTGGGCAGACTGCACTCGGCCATGTGCCGCTGCAGGGTCTCGATGTCGGCTGCTTCGCGGGCGTAGAGCACCACCAGCCGCTCTCCCTTCTTCTCGTCCGGCACCGCAGTCACCGCCACCACCCCGGTCTGTCCCAGGCGGTTGTGCAGTTCGTCCTCCACCACACCGTGCGGCACCATCTCGCCGCCGATCTTGCTGAAGCGGGACAGGCGGTCGGTGATACGGATGAAACCGTCGTCGTCCATAATGCCGATGTCGCCGGTTATGTACCAGCCATCCTTGATCGCCTCGGCGGTCTTGTCCGACCTGCCCAGATAGCCGAGCATGACGTTCGGTCCCTTGACCAGCATCAGTCCGGCCTGCCCCTGTTTCAGATCAGCACCGCTCTCCGGATCTACCACCTTGATCACCACACCGGGAATCGGGTGCCCGACACTTCCCTCCTTGGAACCGTGCTGGCGTACGCCGCCAACCTCGACATCCGGCAGGGAAAGGGTGATTACCGGGGCCAGTTCGGTAGCGCCGTACCCCTCCATCGGCCTGACGCCGAAACGTTCCTCGAAGGAGTCGGCCACCTTGCCCTTCAGCTTCTCGGCGCCGGTGATCACCAGCCGCAAACTGGCAAAATCCTCCCGTTTGGCGCGTCGCAGGTAGGCCAGCAGGAAGGTCGGCGTCGCCAGCAACAGCGACGATTTGTGCTCCCGCACCATCTGGGCGATCTTTTCGCCATCCA
Organism: Geobacter sp.; assembly: GCA_025360785.1. GTDB lineage: Bacteria > Desulfobacterota > Desulfuromonadia > Geobacterales > Pseudopelobacteraceae > JACRCG01. The sequence goes on along the minus strand of JANYBN010000024.1, from coordinate 10,455 downwards.
TCGGGTTGGGGTGATAGACGGCCGAGAAACCGGAGGCCAGCGGAAACCAGAGAGTTGCGGTGAAGCCCAGGGAGTGGAAAAAGGGGAGGGCAGAGCAGACGTTGTCGGCGGGGCTGACCCGGAAGACCATGCGCAACGCTTCGATGTTGGACATGATATTGTGGTGGCTCAGCATGACCCCTTTCGGTTCGCCGGTGCTGCCGGAGGAGAAGATTACCGTTGCGACGCTGTCTGCTGTGAACCCTTCCCGGTTGCACAACAGGCGCAGCGGCAGCAGGCGGGCCTTCAGTAACGCCAGTAATTTGTCCGTACCGCTGATGGTCGGCAGGATATCCTCCAGCAGAACCATTCCCTCCAGGCTCGTCAGCGAAGGTACCTTCTCCAAAAAGGCCCGCGAGGTGATGATGGTGCTGATGCCGCACTGCTCAATGGCCGAGCGGAGCGATCCTTCGGCTGCGGTGTAGTTCAGGTTTACCGGTATCTTACCCATCAGCATCAGGGCCAGATTGGACAGTACGCCTCCCACGGAGGGAGGCAGCAGCAATCCTACATGTCCCGCCTTTTGTCCAGTAGCAGAAATGATTCCATCCAGCTTCCCGGCCAACGCCACCGAGCCGGCAAGAGTGCGGCCGTAGGTGAGCGCTTTCCCCGAGGTGTCGGCAACGGCCTTGCGCCCCCAGTTCTGTCTGGCGGATTGGATGAAGTACTGTTCCAGCGGCTGTCGGAGCGGCTTGCGGAAGTCGAAGGAGTCGCAGGAGAGTTCGGCGACTTTCTGGCGTACCTCCATGGCCGAGCTGGTGGCCGGCATCGGCTTGCCGAAGTGGATAGTCATCGGATAGGGAGATACAAAGGAGGGGAGGCGTGACAGCAGGCGGCCGTGGGCGTAAGAGAGGATGCTCCCCCAGGCGCCGCCGATATAGACCGGAATGATCGGATAATTGGTTCCCTTGACGATCCGCTCGAAACCGCCGCGAAACTCACGCAGCATGCCGTTGCGGGTCAGTTGTCCCTCGGCGAAGATGCAGACCAGATAGCCTTCATCCAGCGCCGTCCGGGCCTGTTTCATGAATTCCAGCAGCCCCTTCTTGCCGTCTTCCGAAGATACCGGGATCACCCCCAACAATTGAAACAGGCCGCGCAGCAGCGGTGTATTGTAGATGTTCCGATCCATCACGAAGCGGATGCGGCGCTGGTTGGTGGCGGTCAGGAGCAGGGCGTCCACCCAGGTAACATGGTTGGGGATTAGCAGCGCCGGTCCCTCGATCGGCAAATTTTCACCGCCTATGACGCGCAGGCGGTAGAAAATACGCATGGTGACCAGGGCGATGAAGCGGATGAGGAAGTCGGGGAGCGCCCAGAAAGAGACCAGCGTGAAGAGCAAGGTGATGACGCCGACGGTGCTGAAACCCTGTGCCGCACGGAGTCCCATAGGACCGCTGAATAGCCAGGTCAGCCCCGATGCCATCAGGATCGCTACCCAGTTGATGAAGCTGGCAGCGGCCAGAATCTCGCCCCGCTTGGCCGGTTCGGCCCGAAACTGGATGAAGGTCTGCAGCGGCAGGCTGAACAGACCTGCGGAAACACCGAACAGCACCAGTATTGCCAGACAGGAAACCAGCGAGGAGGGGACGGCGTGCAGCAGGATCGGGGCGATCGTCAGGCCGGCCGCGCCGATCGGGACGATGCCGAATTCCACATCACGCCCGGACAGTTTCGCCGCCAGTATCGAACCGCCGCCGATGCCGATGGCCGTCGCCAGAAATAGATAGCCGCTATGGGCTTCGCTCAATCCCATCTCCTGCATGCCGTAAGCGATCAGGTTGAGCTGGGCATAGGCCCCAACAAACATGAAAAAGGCCTGGCCGATCACCGCCAGCATCAACTGACGGTCGTGGCGGATGTCCATGACGGTGTGCAGAATCTCGTTAGGGAACAGGGATACCTTGCGCCCGGGATCGGCTCGCGGAGTTGCATCCATTCCGGAAGCAGACCACAATCCGACCAGAGCCACTCCCAGGCAGAACAGCGCCGCAATCCAGTAACTCCTGCCCACGAGCTGGACCAATGCCGAGGCCAGCACCGTTCCGAAGATAATGGCCATATAGGTGAACGATTCGATCAGGCCGTTGGCGCGGGAGAGTTGCTCACGCTCGGCCAGTTCGGGGATCACGCCGTACTTGGCCGGGGCAAAGAAGGCGCTGTGGACGGCCATCATAAAGATCACCACATACAGCCCGTTGTGCCATCCCATGGCGAAAGCCGCCACGGCAAAAGCGGTCACTGCAACCTCAACACCTTTGACGGTCACGATGATGCGCGATTTGCGCAGCCGGTCCGCCAGGCAACCGGCCGGGGCCGAAAAGAGCAGGAATGGGAGCACGAAGGCCGCCCCGACGGTGGCGGTGATCACACCGGCCTTGTCAGCACCCTTGGCGCCGATCAGGCAGAATATGATCAGCAGTTTCAAAATGTTGTCATTCATCGCTCCCAGAAACTGGGTCGTGTTGAGGCGGCTGAAGGAGCGGGGGAGTTTGCTTGTGGCCGTGTCGGTGGTGTTCATGGTTATACCTCGTTAGGGTTTCTGATCTTCATATGTAAGTCTGTAGGTGGGGCAAAGCAACGCGTGCCCAACGGAATCGGCGGAGAAGTAATCATATTCCCGCCTTTGCTCAAAATATCCTCCGTCACCCCCAGCGCCCGCTTCAGCTCTACATCCCGGTCCCAGGGGTTTTTGATCGCGGCGATGCGCCGCACGGTGACTGGCGGGATGCGGTAGGCGTGCCACCAGGGGGAGGTGATAAAGCTGTTGATGATCGGCATGTCGCTGCCGTACAGCAGGCGATCATGGATTTCAGTATGTCGTAACACGCGGCTTAGGTGTCCGAGCCGGTTGGCCTGGGTCAGGCTGGAGATGTCGGCGTAGAGGCTCGGATACTTGCTGAATAGCGGCAGCAGACGTTGCAGAGCTGCCTGTTCCTCGTTGCGGCCGTTGCTGGCGCAGTGGGCGGCGATTACTGTCACCCCCTCATCGAGAGCGCTCCGCAGTCGTAACGGGTCTGACAGGCTGTTGTCAACACGGGTGAATGACTCCTCGCTGCCGGTATGGCTCAAAAGCGGCAGCTTCAATTCCTGAAGGCGGCGATAAAACGGCTTCAATTTCGCATCGGCAGGATCGATCCCCTGGACTGAGGGGAGCCATTTTAGCAGCACTGCTCCATCCGCCGCGACCCGGTCAAGTCGTTCCAGAGCATCCCGGCGGCGGGGGTTGATGCTCGCGCCGAAGAGCAGATTCGGATGTTTGTGGCATTCGCTCCCCAGAAACTCGTTGGGGATGTAGATTTCCGTCGCCGCCTCGTCAAGGTCGCCTTGCGCATCGACCACGCCGTCCATGGCCAGCACCACCGCTGCCGCGACATGCCGCGCTTCGCCCAGGCGTTGCGACAAGCGCTCCAGCACCAGGCTGTCGCCATGCAACAACAGTTCGCGTTCGGAAACGCCGAATGATTTGAGGAAGAAGCTGAAGCGGATGTTGCGGCGCATGGCGCTGGAGACGAAACAGCCGCTGGCGCCGGCGCCGATGCCGGCGGTGTGGCAGTGGATATCAATAATGGCAGGTGTTGTCGACATGATATGTTCCCCGGATTCTTCTGAAATAATGGTTACATACCGTGCTTTTCAGGGACCATGCCACAATGTAAAACTTTATGCAACTGTTACAATATTAGCAGGTTACGGACAGTTGCGTTCTGACAGGTTTCTGCTGTGTTGACATTTAATGACAATGCAATGTACATATTATGCATGAAAAATACATTGTTGCTGACACCCGCCGAGCGGGACTATTTCAAGACCGTGGCCCAGGCTGCCTTTACCAACCCTTTCAGCCCGGCCCGCATCGAACTGGACCGGAAGATTGCCGGGACTGACGCCGCCATGTCATGGGACGACCTGGTGGAACTGGCGATCTCCCGCATTGCTGAACGTATTGCAAGCCTTAAAAAAGCTGGGAGGGACGACTTGGAACGGTATGGCGAGGATGACAGGGAACTGCTTCGGACCGCCTTCCTGTTCGACATCTATCATCGCTATCGCCAAATTTTCGACGACTTCATCCTCAAACAGCTGGCCTCCGGCGATGCCCCCATTCCGGTTCCGTTTGCCAAAGAACTGCTCTCCGTCATCGCAGCCCTCGGCCTTGACGAAAGCGGCTGCCACCGATATCTGGGGATCTTCTACCAGATCCGGCGGGCCTTCTACTTCATCGAAACCGCCCTGACCGGCCTGTCATCTTCCATGCACGGCCTGCGGCTGCAGCTCTGGAACAACATCTTTACCTGCAACATCAACTGGTACGAGCAGCATCTCTGGAATCGCATGGAGGATTTTTCCACCCTACTCCTGGGCGAAACCGGCACCGGCAAAGGCGCTGCGGCCGCCGCCATTGGCCGCTCCGGTTTTATTCCCTTCGACGGCCGCAGCGGACGTTTCAGCGAGAGCTTTACCCGCAACTTCATCGCCATCAACCTCTCCCAGTATCCGGAATCGCTGCTTGAATCGGAACTGTTCGGGCACAAAAAGGGCGCCTTTACCGGCGCCATCGAAAACCACGAGGGGATATTCAGCCGCTGCACCCCCCATGGTTCCATCTTTCTGGACGAGATCGGCGATGTCTCCGTGCCGGTGCAGATCAAACTGTTGCAGGTAATTCAGGAACGGACTTTCACACCGGTGGGGAGCCATGAGCGGCAACGCTTCCAAGGGAGGGTCATCGCCGCCACCAACCGGCCGCTGGACGACCTGCGTCGCGCAGGACAGTTTCGCGATGACTTCTACTATCGGCTCTGCTCGGACATAATCGTAGTTCCTCCGCTGCGACAGCGCATTCAGGAGGAACCGCGCGAACTGGAAGCCCTGCTCGGTAGTATCCTCAGACGCATGATCGGTGAGGATGCCGCTACTCACGCCCGTCTGGTTCGGGAGGCACTGGGGCGCGATCTGGGATCACATTATGCCTGGCCTGGCAATGTCCGCGAACTGGAACAGGCGGTGCGGCGCATCATCATCACCCGCCACTATCGCGGCGACACGGCAGCTTCCGCCCCGAGTGAACCGACCGATCGCCTGCTGGCCGGAATTGAGGCAGGCAGCATGGATGCCCAACAGCTGATGACGGAATATTGCGGGCTGTTGTACCGGCGCTTCGGAACCTATGAGGATGTGGCCCGGACGACCGGACTTGACCGGCGTACGGTTAAAAAATATGTGCTGCTTACCGGCGGAAAGGGTGCTGCATGACTGTAATATGCGTGGTTCGTGGGGGTGAATCTGAAGGGCGGGCTTCTACAGCCAACGCTGCGCAGTAATGGTGCGGCATGTCGATATCCAGAATCTGCCAGAATGTATGATTGCAGCTGACGTTAAGCGCCGCCGTTTCATCGAGCAGCGGCGAGACGTGAAAACTGTCGCTACGCAGGGAAAAACCTCTGCCGCAGGCTTTCATGCAAGCCTCCTTGCGGACCCAACAGCGGTAGAAGGCTGGGGGAGGAAGGGAGAACATTTCTTCCTGTTCGGTGCGTGAGAAAGCGAGCCGCGCCATATCATGAAGCGGTTTGTCGGCATCAACTCTCTCGATATCAACCCCTACCTCAATACCGGCGGCAACAGCCAGTATCAGCAACTCATCCGCGTGTGACAGATTGAAACGCAGATTTTCTTCACAGTTCTCCAGTAACGGCTTGCCATGCTCTCCCGAGGCAAACCGCACATCAGCAGGTTCACTCCCAAGATAACCGCCAATGATTTCCCGCAGCACTCCCCGTCCCGCAATGTAGCGCATTTTAGCCCGGTCGCTTTTCAGTAAACCGGCCCGGTCGGTCTCGCTTGTTGAGAGATGGCGTCCCAGGCGTGACTGCTCCGCCGAGTCCTGCGGCAGGGTAAGGCAATATAGGTGTATTTCGCCATCAAGCGGTCGGGGAATTACGTTCATGCCTTGGAATGCTGCAGTGACTGCTGCAATCGTAGCAGCCCTTCTTCTATCGATATTTCGGGATCGTAGCCGAAATCGCGGCGGGCGGCGCTGATGTCGAACCAGTGGGCGCTGGCAAGTTCGTGGGCGACAAAGCGGGTCATTGGCGGTTCACCGGGCAGCCGGAGGAGACTCCATAGTCCCTCGCAGATGCAGCTGACGGTGTAGGCCAGCTGCGGCGGGATGCTGCGGGTGACCGGCGGGACATCGGCGGCGGCAAGGATGCGGTTGATCATATTCCAGAGCGGCAGCGGCTCGTTGTTGCTGATGAAATAGCATTTGCCGGCTACAGAGCTGCCGGGAGAAAGATTGTCGGCGGCCTGCAGATGGGCCCTGGCGGCGTTGTCTACATACACAGTATCCACCAGATTGGGACGGGTGCCGATCCGGCGCAGTTTGCCGGCGCGTCCTCTGGCGACGATGCGCGGAACAAGGTGGTTGTCGCCGGGGCCCCAGATCAGATGGGGGCGCAGCGCCGTCACCGCAAGCTCCGGCGAGTTAGCCGCCAGTACCAGCTGCTCGGCCAGTGCTTTTGTCGCCGGATAGTGCGCTTCATATTTGGCCGGGTAGGGGAGTGATTCATTGCCCCCTTCGACATCGTTGCCGTCGAAGACTACGCTGGGGGAACTGGTGTAGATCAGTCTGCCGATACCGTTGCTCTTACAGGCGGCAATGACATTTTCAGTGCCTACCACGTTTGCCTGGTAGAAGTCCTGGTAACTCCCCCAGATACCGGCTTTTGCGGCGACGTGAAAGACCAGATCGCATCCTGTGGACGCCTTGTTGACAGCGTCCCGGTCTTCCACTCCGCCTCTGATCTGCTGGACGCCCAATAACGCCAGGCCGGGGTGTTCGCCGCGCGAAAAGCTGCAGACTTCATCGCCCCGTTCACGCAGCATCCGCACGATCACACCGCCCAGGAATCCGCCGCCTCCGGTAACAAGTACCTTCATGACAGTTCTCCGCGTGCCCAGAGCGCCAGTTTCTCACGGAATATCTTGGCGTTGTGCCGGATATCAACCGGGAAGGCCGGGTGAAAGAGGATCTCGCGTATTTTTTTTGTGTGGGGATAACGGCTGCCGAGTTCCAGAAGTTCCGTGCGGATCAGCTCCTGTTCAGGCTTGCCGGTCTTGGTCTCCAGCTCCACGCAGAGCACCGGCTGCTGGCTGCCCATCATGCCGACTCCGACCAGCGCCGTACGGAATACCGCCGGGTGGGTGTTGAAGATGCCTTCCACCGGGATGGTGAACATCACGTCATGCGAAGTCACCACGCGGTGGCTCTTGCGTCCGCAAAACCAGATCCGGCCGCTGTTGTCCAGGTAGCCGACATCACCCATGCGGTGCCAGATGCCGCCGGACGGATCGGGTATTTTCGCCATCCTGGTCGCTTCGGGGCGGTTCAGATACGCGCTGCTGACCTGGGGCCCGAGCACGGCGATCTCACCAACTTGAAAATGGGGAAGCTTCAGATCGTCGCTCCAGGCGGCAACGGGAGCATCGCTGATCGGAATTATGGCCACGGAGATACTCTTTACCGGATGGCCGACACAGACGCCATGCCCCTCGCCGGTCATCGCCCCGGTTTCGCCGATTACTTCGCGGCTGCCGATGGAGCTGACCGGCAGCGCCTCGGTGGCTCCGTAAGGGGTGAAAATCTCGGCATCAGCCGTGAGCAGTGCGGCAAAGCGTTTCAGCACCGTAGCCGGAACCGGAGCACCGGCGGAAATCACCCGCTTGATATGGGGAAACTTGATGCCGTGGGACTCGCCGTAGCGTCCGACGCGGTTCAGCAGGGCCGGGGAGCCGAACATGGTCGTAGCTGAATATTCGGTGGCCGGTCCGATGATCCGTTGAGGATCGACGGTTCCGGGGCGGGTGAAGTCCATCTCCGGAATCAGGGCGGTCATGCCGAGGGCCGGGGCAAACAGCGCAAAGAGCGGAAAGGTCGGTAGATCGATCTCGCCGGGGCGGATATCGTACATCTCACGCAGGGCATCAACCTGGGCCGCAAAGGTGCCGTGAGTATAGATCGCCCCTTTGGGCGGACCGGTGCTGCCGCTGGTGAACAGGATGGCGGCCACGTCGTCACGACAGGTTTCCGCCGCTGTAAATGGTGTCGTTTGAGCGGAGCGGCGCAGTTCATCAAGCGGCACGCCGCCCCAGAATGAGCCGCCACCGACGACAACGTTGATGCGGATGGTTTTGCGCCCCCAGCCGAGCAGTCGCCGCGCCACGTGAGCCTTGGGAATGCCGATGAAGGCAACCGGTTCCGCTTCGGCCAGACACCCCTTCATGTTGCGCGCCCCGATGCCCGGATCGATAAATACCGGCACGGCCCCGGTCTTGAACAGGGCAAAGGTCAGGGTAAACAGTTCCGGCGAAGGGGGCACCAGCAGTGCCACCAGCGTTCCGCGGGTTATGCCGATATTCCCGAGCGCATGGGCAATACGGTCACTGTCCTGATCCAGCTCACGAAAGGTCAGGGAGCGTTTTTCCTGCGGGAAGATGATGGCGGGTTTATCCGGCTGAAGTTGTGCCATCTCGGTCAGCGGTCGGGAGATGTTGACGATGTCAGTGTTGGTCATTTTGGATCCAGATTATTGTTCGATTTTCTTCTAAAGAGGATGTTTATACAGAATGCATTTCCAGAAACTTCTGCGGGGTTAACACCGGGATTTCTCCAACGCGCATGAAGTCGGCGTCGAAGGTGATCAGGTAGGAACAATGGGTCTCGATGGCTGTTGACACAATGATAGCGTCGGCGATGTCTAGCAGACGGTCACAGACCACGCCATTCAGTGCGGATCTTCTTTTGCATTTCAACCGCGTCTGTCCCCGCGAGATTATGGCTGATGCCGCGAAGCGCTAGGAAACTTATTTCCGCTTCAGCCATCTGACACCGCTTTGATTTAATCTTGGGCAGCAGGAGCTTTACCTCGGTATGTTCAGGCAGATTGACGGGTACGCGGGGCACAAATACACCATGTTCATAGGTGGCGGCAATTGTCTGCGGCATGACAAAACTCCTCTCTTTTGATGAAGTGACTATAACACGGAGAGACGTGTGAGGCAAGTGGAAGACCCGCGCCTTATTGGCTACTCAGCTGCGGCCGCCGGGTGGTGTGGGGGCTAGGGGAGATCCCCCCCCGGCTACTCGATTGGGCTGAGCATATCAATAGTGAGTATTTTGGTTTTGCTTTTTCTGTCAGATGTGTAGGTCTGACACTCTTGTTACAAGTGTTTATTCGGCTAACGGGCATGGCTTTGACCTGCCGGGTTTTAGGGCAGGTCAAGCCTGATTGAATCTTTTGCTCGTATATTATTTGACTTACCGTAAGATATAACTTACAATGTCGATAATGCATATAGAATCTTTTCGAATAGCCTATTACACCGACGAATACGGGAACAAGCCATTCCGGGAATGGCTACAGGGCTTGCGCGACCAAATTGCAGCGGTACGCATTCGCGCCCGTTTGACACGGGTAAAAGCAGGAAACTTTGGTACAGTCCGCAATGTCGGCGAAGGTGTTGTGGAACTGAAGATTGACCATGGTCCCGGTTACAGAGTTTATTACGCGATTGATGCCGGAACGATTGTTCTTCTTTTGTGCGGCGGCGACAAACGGACTCAACAGCGAGATATTGAAATCGCCCAGAGGTTTTGGAAAAACAATCAGGAGCAAAAAAAATGAAACATATGACCGACTATGAATCCGATCTTCATGAATGGCTGAAATCTCCCGAAAATGCAGCTGCATATCTAAACGCAGTTCTGGAGGAGGGGGATAAGTCAGCCATGCTGCTAGCATTGCGGGAAGTGGCGCAGGCTAACGGTGGCATGGCGGCAATTGCTGAAAGATCGCACGTAAAACGCGAGAGTCTTTACCAGATGCTTTCTAAACGAGGCAATCCGGAACTTACCAGCCTATTTAATGTTCTCCATAGTATGGGACTTACTCTTACCATACAGCCGATGCAAGAGGCTCAAGCGTAACTATCTCACCGGGCGCATCTTTCTGTTTGAATCCTGCAACTACTGCGCTTACCGGTAAAAAAAGACAAAAAGTGCCGATCCGGTTGCGATGAGAACCAGGCCGCCGATGATGTAGAAAACAGCAACATAGTCGTTTCTCTCTTCGGTAGAGAGGACAAATAATCTGCTCATGAGCTCCGGCAAACGCCCGCTCTCCAGGAAAAGAGGCCAACGCCGCAGTCCGCCCAAGAGAAAAACGATTCCTATAATGATCATGATGACCAGGAACAGTTTTGGCGGTTCAGTAACCCCTTTTCCACCTATCGGCATATCATTTCCCCAAAAAGTAGGTCCACACGCGCCTTTTTTGCTATTGGTGTGATTGTCGCCGTTCCTAAAATGACCTTGTTGTTGTCATTGTCTATATTCATAATTTCTTTCTCACCCAACGG
>JANYBN010000016.1 GCA_025360785.1 Geobacter sp. | reverse complement strand
CGTCAATAACAACTCCGCTGATGTCCGGCAAGGTCATCGGTCGGTGGCATGCGCCGCAATTGGTCCCTTCCTGCAGTTTCGTCCAGAGCACCAGGTTTTCCGAGTCGCACCAGTCGCAGCACCAGAAGTAATAGTCTTCATTGGGTCTTATTTTCATTCTCATTTCCTCCTCATATTTTTCCCCAGTATATACGAGCAACATTACAAACATGTGAAGGTCTGATAAAATCTTTGTGAATTTATGTTGACGAATGTTCCGGCTGAATGCAATTTCTACGAGATCTTTATACGTCTGCAACATGGTTGTAACATTTGTATGGTACATGTAATGGAGCAATATCGGGATAATGTAAATCAGGGCAGGAGCGTGACATGAAGAAAGTGCTTATTGTTGAGGACGAACAAGACCTGGCGGAATTGCTGGCCTTCAACCTGGAAAAGGAAGGCTTTGCCGCCACCTGTGTTCACGATGGCAAACAGGGCTTTGAGCGGGCCTGTGCTGAAGTGCCGGATCTGATTCTGCTGGATCTGATGCTGCCGGGCATGCTGGGCACGGAGATTTGCAAGGCGCTGCGCAAGGATCCACGCACCACCCGGATCCCGATTATAATGATAACGGCGAAAGGTGATGAGATCGACCGGGTGGTCGGGTTCGAAGTCGGCGCCGACGATTACATCGTCAAGCCGTTCTCGATGCGCGAAGTGGCCTTGCGGGTCAAAGCCGTCATGAGGCGCTCGGAACCTGAAGCGCCGGCGCCTGTCGCCGATCTTCTCGCCATCGGCGATATCGTCATCGACAAGCAGCGCCATACGGTAAAAAGCGCCGGTGCCGAGATTGAATTGACCAGTACCGAGTTCAAGCTGCTGCTCTATCTGGCGGAGAAAAAGGAGTGCGTGCAGAGCCGTGAACAGCTGCTGCAGAGGGTCTGGGGCTATAACAATACCGCCGACACCAGAACGGTTGATACGCACGTCACCCGTCTGCGCGGCAAACTGGGCGCGCCGGGCGACATCATCAAGACCGTGCGCGGTTTCGGCTACAAGATCGAGGAGTAAACAATGGGTTTTCGAACGAAACTGGTGCTGTCCTATATTTTTCTGGTCGCGCTGATCACCGGCAGTTTTTATATATATTTCAATCACACCCTGCAGAAGGAGATGATCGAAGAGAGTCGTGCCAACCTGGCCAGCCAGATACAGCTGGCCCGCCTGCTGGTGATTAACGACAAACAACCCAAATCTCCGCAGCAGCTTGCGGCAACAATCGGCACCGTCATCAAGGCCAGAGTCACGTTGATTTCTCCGGCGGGTACGGTGATCGGCGATTCTGATGTCGCTCCGGAACGCCTGGCGCAGCTAGAGAACCATCTGCAGCGCCCCGAGGTTCAGCAAGCGCTCAAGAACGGCAGCGGCAGTGCCCTGCGCTATTCGGATACGCTGCGGACCTCGATGCTCTACTCGGCCCTGACCTACGGCAACGGCACCACGGACGGCATCATCCGCCTTGCCATGCCTCTGGATTATCTGACGTCCGCCAAGCAATCCCTGCATGGCGTCGTTGGCGGAGCAACTGTCGTAACCGTGCTGATCGCGCTGCTGTTCAGTTATCTTCTCTCCAACCTGACGACCAGGCCGCTGCGCGACATGGCCGCGGCCGCCGCCCGCATCGGTCAGTGTGGAAGCAAAACCAGGATTCCGGTCGATTCTAAAGACGAGATCGGCATGCTGGCTACCGTATTGAATGACATGTCGGAGCGGCTCGAAGACCAGGTGCAGCACCTTTCCGCCGAAAAGCAACGCCTTGACACCATCCTGAACAGCATGGGCGAAGGGATCATGGTGACAGCCCCGGATGGCGTCATTACCTTGGTAAATCCCGCTTTCCGCAACCTTTTTTCGATTACCGGCGACGTGGAAGGCAAACGACTGGTGGAAATTTCGCGCCACCCCGACCTGTTGGAGGCCTTTACCGACCTCGGCAAACCGGAGGTTAACGATCTGCTGCGGGAAATTTCCCTGCAGCCGCATGACCGAACCCTCTTTACGCATTGGGTGCCGCTTAAAGTTGACGGGGTCAGGCAGGGGGTTGTCGCGGTATTCCACGACATCAGCGATCTGAAGAAGGCGGAAAACATGCGCCGGGATTTCGTTGCCAACGTTTCCCATGAACTTCGGACACCGGTGACGATTATCAAAGGGTACGCAGAGACCCTGCTGGACGGTGCACTGGTGTCCGACCCGGCCCGTGCCGTCCGCTTCGTGGAGATCATCGCCAGCCATTCGGAACGACTTACCAGCCTGATCAACGACATCCTGACGCTCTCCAGTCTTGAATCAAAAGGAGCGACGCTTGAGCTCAATCCGCTTGATGTCTCCGGAACGGTAGCCAAGGCATGCATGTTGCTGCAGGAACGTGCCGTGCAAAAGAATATTTCTGTAACCAACGAAACCATTGGCGGTGTCATTCCACGCGTGTTGGCAGACCAGGGTCGCCTCGAACAGGTCGTCGTCAATCTGCTGGAGAACGCCATCAAATACACTCCTGATGGCGGGTCAGTCCGTTTGTCTGCCGCAGAGGACAGAGACTTTGTCAAAGTTTCGGTTGCTGACACCGGCATCGGCATCCCCTTCAAGGATCTGCCCCGAATCTTCGAGCGGTTTTACCGTGTCGATGAGGCCAGAACCCGCGAACAGGGGGGAACCGGTCTCGGGCTGGCGATAGCTAAACATATCGTGCAGCTGCATGGCGGCACTGTGTCCGCAACCAGCAAACCGGGCCAGGGGTCAGTGTTCACGTTTACACTAAGAAAGGCATAAATAAGAATATGGGCAGCGCCCCCTCACAAAGCCGCAAACGCTGGACCATTTTCGCCGCCCTGGCGCTGATGTATATCCTCGTCTATTTTTACCGCGTGTCGCTGGCGGTGGTGGCCGGTGATATTTCGCGCGAACTCCACCTGACTCCGGCACAGCTGGGAACTCTCTCCGGGGTGCTGTTCTACGTTTATGCCGCCGCCCAGCTGCCTCTTGGGCCGATGATCGACCGCCTGGGGAGCAGGCTGGTTATCAGCGGCTGCGGTGTGCTGACCACGCTGGGCGGCATACTGTTTTCACAGGCCGACACCCTTGCCGTGGCGATGCTCGCCCGTGTGTTGATCGGCGTCGGTACCGCCTCGGTGCTGATGGCCACCTTCACGCTGTTCAGCCACTGGTTCACCAAACAGGAGTTTGGCCGGGTTTCCGGTTTCATGGTGTCGCTCGGCAACCTCGGCAATCTAGCCGCCACCGCCCCGCTGGCACTGGCGGTTGGAGCCTTCGGCTGGCGGCACTCTTTTCTGCTGGTTGGCGTTGTCCAGGCGCTGGTGACGCTGCTGATCTTCGTCAAGGTGCAGGACAAACCGGATGCCGACACCGGCCATGACGCGCCGGCAGCAGCCCCCAAAACGCCGATGATGGCGGCGTGGGGCGAAATTTTCGGAACGCGCGATTTCTGGCTGCTGGGGGTGATCGCCTTTTCCTGGTACGGCAATTACCTGGCGCTGCAGGCGTTGTGGGGGGGGCCGTATCTGATGGAGGTGCTGCATCTCTCCCGCGAGGCGACTGGCAGCATGCTGATGTTCACCTCTTTCGGCTTTATCGTCGGGAGTTCACTTGTCGATACCGTGGCGCGGCGCTTTTTTAAATCCTACAAGAAAACCCTGCTGGCCGGGCAGGTGGCGCTGATGCTGCTCATGACCGCGTTTCTGGGGTGGGCGGAAATCATACCGAAGCCGCTGTTGGCGCTGGTGTTTTTTGTCATCGGCCTGGCCGTCTCCAGCGGCGTGATGATTTACCCGATTATCCGCTCCATGTTCCGGGTTAACATCGTTGGCACGGCGCTGACATCGCTTAATTTCTATGTCCTGATGGGGGCGGCGGTGACCCAGCAGGTCATGGGGATTATTCTGGAAGCGTACGGCGTTACGACTGGCAGTATCTCTGCAGGCGCTCTGCATGCCGCCTTTCTGTTTCCGATTGTCTGTCTGGCGCTCACCATCGTGCTGTATTCCCGTGCTCGGGAGTATGGTCAACTAAGTTGATACCGCCGCATCATCTCCCCCCTCACATTTAACCCACCTTTTTCCTCCCTGTAACAGCGCTGTAACAAAGATCTGCTATAGTTGCTACAGATCAGTTACAAACCCACAGGGAGGAAATACCCAATGTTCAAGAAATCTATCCTGACCGCAATGCTGGTGATGGTCACCGCTGTTGCCGCCCACGCCGAAAAAACCGTCGTAGACTCCAAAATCAAGAAATACACGTCCGCACCCGGTGTTGCCGGCAACCTGGGGAGCATAGGCTCCGATTCCCTCAACAACCTGATGACCTACTGGGCCGAGGGCTTCAAGAAAAAGTATCCCAACGTCAACATCCAGATCGAAGGCAAGGGTTCCAGCACCGCCCCCCCTGCCCTGATCGCCGGCACCGCCCAGTTGGGACCTATGTCGCGTGAAATGAAGAGTTCCGAGATTGAAGAATTCGAAAAGAAACATGGCTTCAAGCCGACCAAAATCGGCGTGGCGCTCGATTCACTGGCGGTGTTCGTCAACAAGGACAATCC
>JANYBN010000198.1 GCA_025360785.1 Geobacter sp. | reverse complement strand
ATGACCTGCGCGTAGGTGAAGCAACAAAGAAACAGATCGAGCTTTATGAGGCAATGGGGATCGCCCCGCCGGCCTCGTTACATTGAGCCGGGAATTCAGGTTATAAATGAAATATTTGTGGGAATGTCAACCGAAAATTGACCATCTGTGATAACCCAATTTTGACCACCCTGAGCACTGTTTAAAGTTCGAGATGACGAGGGTTAATCATCTCACCCTTCCGTTTCACATGCCGCTGTTTTTCCGATCCTCTTGACCGGCTTTATTCGTACTGGCGCCTGAGCTGTTTTGCTTTTCTCTGGTCAAAATCAATATCGGATCTCGACACGCCGTAAATCATGAATGGATACGAGTAATCGAATGCACGGATCAAGATGTCCCCGGCAATATCCGCTATCATAGAGACATCGTTGGTGTTTCCACACTTGCCAAACCAGGTTGTATTGTCTTTCGTAAACTCTGCGTCAATCGTTTCCAGTCGGCCTTTTTGTGGATTATAAACCGTTATTTGCATGAGTTGTCCTTCCTTGGTTTTCCTTTTTCCTTAAGGCTCTGTTTAAGCCGGTAGCTATCCCAAGGGCAGCTGACGATATGGGCTTTATGGGTCAACCGGTCCAACAGAGCAGCGGTCATGACAGGGTCGCCGAATACCTGGGTCCAGTCCGCGAAACCCAGGTTGGTGGTGATCATCACCGAACCTTTTTCATATCTTTCCGCCAAGACCTGAAAAAGCAGTTCCGATCCTTCCTTGGAAAAAGGGATATACCCGAGTTCGTCCAGAATGAGCAAATCGTATCGGACGTACCTTTGGATAAGGCGTTGCAGCATTCTTTCTTGTCTTGCTTCGATCAATTCGTTGACCAGACCGTAGCAGGTGACAAAGCGGGTCCGAAAGTTATTCTTACAGGCCTCGATCCCCAGGGCGATGGCCATATGGGTCTTGCCGGCGCCGCTGTGTCCCGAAAAAATGACGTTCCTGTGCTCCCGAATATAATCGCCTCCCGCAAGATCGCGAAAAAGCCGAAGGTCCAGTTCCGGCACGGCCGACAGATCGAAGGTCTCCATGGGTTTCAAGAGAGGGAACTTCGCCTCCCTGATCCGGCGATTGAGACTGTTTTCCGCCCTGGCTTGCAGTTCGGTGGCGGTTAACTCGATGAGAAACTCATCATAACCGATGCCGCTCTCGCGCGCCTGTCGCAGGGAACCCTCCAGATTGCGAGCCATGCTGGAGAGATTCAGCGCCTTGAAGTTTGCCTGCAACTCGATCAATGCCCCGGTTGTCATTGCACACCTCCCAGTTGCCCGTAAACCGCTATGTCGGGAGGCGGCAGGCTCGGCCATGAGGTCAAGGGTGCGATGGCTGTATCGACGACGCCGGTGTAAACAAGAAGGTGACGCACCCCTTCGCTGGAGCTGATGTTGTTCTCTATGGCAAGCTCAACCGCGGCTTCGATCTCATCGGCTGCATAGTCCCTGTAGAACATCAAAACAGCAATGAAATCCTTGATCCCCTTTGTCTCTCCCTGGGCACTGCAAAATCTCTCCAGGAGCTTGTCCAGGGCCTGAGGCCAACTCTTTCGCCATTGCCGAATCGGCCTTGCGCTGTTGAAGGCCATCGGGCGCTGCTGAATCAACTCCAGGTAATGATCCGGGGCGAGAATCCATTTATTGTTGCCGTACGACCGCTCATGCGTAGCTACCCTCTTGGCGCCAATGAAAATCTCCACCCGATCCGCATAATGCAACGCCTTCACCCGAAACCCGGCATAACGGCTCGGAATAGAATACCGGTTCTTATCCACAATGACCGTGGCGTACTTGTCGGAACGGCCGGCAGATATCTTTACATTGGTGAAAACAGCTTCGGGAAGAGAAAGAAGATGCCCCTTCTCCTCTTCGTACAACTCATTCACTGTCCGATCCCGTCCGGCCATTTTGTGGTTCCCATAAGAAACGCACTGCCGGAGAACCTTCTCGTTGAGCTCTTCCAGATTGGCGGCCTCCGGAACAGGAACCATGTAATTGCGACGCGAAAAGCCAACCAACCCCTCAACGCCACCCTTTTCGTGGCCGCTGTCGGGATTGCAGAAACGGGACTCGAAACTGTAGTACGCCTTGAACTTGACGAAGCTCTCTTGCTCAATCCGATCTCTTCCACGTAGCACCTTCTCAACCGCGGTCGAAAGGTTGTCATAGATCAGGACGGGAAAGATTCCACCAAAAAAGGAAAACGCCTGGATGTGAGCATCGAAAAAAGCCTGCTGCCGTTCACAAAAATAAAAGCGTACAAAGTGCTTGCCGGAATACTTGCTCCGCATACAGAAAAACTTCAGCCGGATCTCCTCTCCGGCCAGGATCGCCGTCGCCGTCCCCCAATCCGCTTCCCCTTCATGACCCGCCTCCGGGTCGCACGGAATAAAGGCGCAGGGGGTGTCGATTCCCAAAGCCATCTTCGCAAACCGAACATAACGACGGACAGTGGGCTCGCTCCCTTGATATCCGTGCTCTTCCACCAAACGATTGTATACCCGACGTGCCGTATGGCGCTGTTTCTTCGGACTGCACTTGTCACGCGTAAGCCAATCGTCGATAACCTTAAGGTACTTGTCAAGAGCGGGAAACGGTTGATGAACCCTCTCCTTGTAACCCCATGGCTCACCCCGTATCGCCTTCTTGATCGTGTTACGCGAATGACCTGTCATCCTGGACATCTCACTGATATTTTGACCGTACACCCGACACCCTGTTCTGATCATCTCATACTGATCCATCTTGAGCACTCCTTACCCTCCTCCCTCAATGGTTGGTGAATCCCTAACCATTTTAGCAGGAAGACTACGCCTCAGGGTGGTCAATTTTGGGTTATCACTAACCCCTTCCTCTGGTCAATTTTGGATTATCACAGCGAAATTTGTTCGAACAAAATTCTACTATGTTTCCGCATTCAGAAAAGGAATGAATCTGTATTAGTAATCCGATCCCTTGCTCTCTGCCTTGTTTAAGAATCTGCGGAAGTCGGATTTGGACAATATCGTTGATACCATCTACGCTGAATAATTCATCAATTATCATAACATAGTTAAGTTTCTGTTGCAAACCTGTACTTTTTTTTGTTATAA
>JANYBN010000186.1 GCA_025360785.1 Geobacter sp. | reverse complement strand
TGACGAATGGCCGGAAAAAATAATAAATCATGGGGCTGAATATGAACCAGTTGAATCCGGTATTTTAGATGCATTAGGCTCAGTAGTTGAAAAAATGCTCCGGCCGGCATGGACGGAAACAATACCTGGCGGAAATCGTTATTCATTTCGGACTGATGAACTGTTGTTGTTTATGGCTCGCGGTTTTGAAGCACGCCTGGCTAATTTGGAGGCGATGTTGACGAATGGTTGACGGTGCAAAATGTTTAAGAATGTATAAAAGAGCGTAAGTTATTGATTCTGTGTTGACAATAATCCGATTATTTTCAGTAAAAAAACCTACAGTTACGCACTGTAAAGCCTTGATTTTATTAGTGCTATAACCTGTATTTATATTTATAAAGTACGGCTTAACAACCCTTCTTTCTTCAAAATTCTGAATAGCTGCTGCTCCTTCTGCTGCATTTTAGCTGCTTCCACCTCACCGCTTCGTTCATGATCATAACCGCAAAGATGTAAGATTCCGTGCATCAGCAGGAACGAAAGGCGCTCAAAGAATTCCATCCCGCCATCTTCAGCCTCCCTGGCGGCGGTATCTGAGGAGATTATTACGTCACCCAAAGCATGCGGATTCACCCCACCGCAGTCACCTTCCTGCAGAGAAAACGAAATCACATTGGTCGGGCGATCTTTGGCAAGATATTCCCGGTTAATTATACGCATTGAGCGGTCACCCACAATCGAAACGGAAAGCTCAGTCCCTTCAGGACATCCCAAGGCGTTTAAGATTCTCGCCGCTACTTTTTTCAACTGAAGACTCTTGATGCGCTGGCGTCTCTGGCGATTGTTCAACATTATCAGCATGTGGCACATCTCCAATTTCAAGTTTGGCATTTTCTCTAATTTCCGGTTTTCTGGAACTGTCCCCACCCTTGTGGGCGGGCTCAGGGTAATCAACCCGATGATGAAAAATGCCGTTTAGAATTCCGGTAAAACTTCTGGCAATTTCGTGCAGGTTTTTTAGAGTCAGTTCACATTCATCCAGTTGACCATCAATAAATATGCTATTGATCAACTTCTGGACCAACCCCTGTATACGGTCTGGCGTGGGATTTACCAAGGTGCGGGAGGCGGCTTCAACACAGTCTGCCAGCATAACAATGCCTGCTTCGCGAGTCTGCGGTTTGGGACCTGGATAGCGAAAATCTTTTTCCTCAACAGTCAGACCGGTCAACGCAGCCTGACTCTTGGCCCGTTCGTAAAAGAACTTGATCAATGCCGTGCCGTGGTGTTGACGGATAATATCGATAATTGGCTGTCCCAGCCTGTTTTCACGGGCCAGTTCGGCACCTTCCTTGATATGAGAAATCAGGATCAGCGCACTCATGCTGGGCGTAAGTTTGTCATGACGGTTCTCTTCACCGGCCTGGTTTTCAATAAAATAGAGCGGTTTTGTGGCCTTGCCGATATCGTGATAATAGGCCGCAACACGTGCCAACAGAGGATTGGCGCCGATGGATTCGGCGGCGGCTTCCACCAGGTTGCCTACGACAACACTGTGGTGGTATGTCCCTGGCGCCTTAACCATAAGTTCTCTAAGCACCGGAGAGTTAAGGTTTGCGAGTTCCAGCAACTTGATATCGGTCGTATACTGAAAAAGCGTTTCAATAAGCGGAATAAAGCTCGACACGAAACCAGCACTGATGAAACCGCTGAATATAGCGAACAGAGCAACGTAAAGAGTTTGTGTCGTAAAGAGAGCATTATTAAAAGTCTGGAACGACAGGGCCAGAGCCAGGTTTACAATAGACACCTTGAATCCGGCGGTGTAGATCGTACCGCGACTGGTGCAATGCCGTACCCCGTGAGCGCCGACGATACTTCCCAGCATTGAATAGATGACCACAAGCATATTGTTGTCAAACATGATTCCGAGCAGCGGAGCCAGAATAGCGCAATAGACCAGCGCAACCTCGGAGTTGATGAATACCCTGACAATCATCGCTCCTGCGGCAAACGGAAACAGATAAAAATAACTTGAAGCATCTATGGAGGGAAATACCGGACCGATATTATGCGTTATCAAGAGAGCCGTCTTGAAGCAGGTGAAACTGATGGCGATCAAAAGAGAGATGATCAGGACATCTTTATTGGTCGGATTGAATTTCCGAATATTTTTGCAGGCAAACCGGTATGGAAAATAAAACAGTACAAGTATCAGCGTAAAAGTTCCGGCCGCCGTGAATATAAGGCTGCCGCTGCGCTGAGTACCGTATATCGCCTCAAGCTTATGGGACTCTTCCGGGGTTATCCGTTCGCCAACCCGCACGATCATCTCCCCCTTCTGAAGCTTGAAGAGCACGGGGCGCACCGCCTCCATAGCCCGTCGGGAACGCACCTCGGTTGCTTCGCGGTTATAGAAGAGGTTGGGAAGGAGGATTCTGGCAATCACAGCAGAAATGCGGGCATTGTCAGAAGCAGTACCCACTCCTTTGAAATTCCAGGTGCCGACTATCCGGCGGGCCTCATTAATCTCGATATAATCTGTTGAAACATCTCCACCACCGATGGGGCGACCATTGTTATCGGATATTTCCAGCCCGCGTCGAGTGTCTGTCTGAAAGACTTTTCCGTCCAGGACAATTTTCTGTTGATACAGATCATTCAGCAATCCTGAGACACTTTCCAGAAAAAGCTTATCTGACTTGATCCTGGTCAACGCCAGGATTTCAGCCTCACTCAAATCGGTATCCAGCAAAGGCGTCAACTGTGTATGCCACTGCGAAATACTTTTCTCAGCCTTTACATCACGGACAGAGCGAATAATTTCAAGAGCCTGTTTCAACTTGTCATAAAGTGCGCCCGAAACCTGGTCGCTCAGATTATATGCGACCGGAGCGTTGTTAGCGGCATCTTTACGACGCTGTTCCGTCAACGCCTTATCTTCTACGAGCATCTCCTGGGTTACTCGAATGTCGGATTTGGCAATATCGCCGACTTTATAGGAAAGTTTAGAGATTTGCTGATTAGGGAGAATGGCCAGTGTCAGCAGCACAGCGGTAGAGACTAGAAGTATAAACCGATTGCGACGGGCCGTTTCGGGGTTGGAAAATGTCTTGATCAGAGCATCAAGCAGATTCGATCCAAACAGACTCAAATATGTCAGTGTATTCTGTTCCTGCTTGTTGCCGGATTGTTCCGCCATAGATTCATGCGCCAATAAGATGATTGAATTTTAGCATTTACAACAAAGTTATAACTTTAGTCTGATTACACAAACGTGTCAATGAAACTGAGTTGGAGCGGCATCTGGATGTATCATCCACGCGGATGAATCTGTTGATGCAGACGTTTGAGTCGCTCACGGGTAACGTGGGTATAGATCTGGGTACTGGCCAGATCGGCGTGCCCCAGCATGATCTGCACACTGCGAAGATCTGCGCCGTTTTCCAGCAGGTGGGTAGCGAAAGAGTGCCGCAGGGTATGCGGTGAGATGTTTTTTCGGATGGCCGCCCTCTCCGCCCGTTTTTTGATGATATTCCAGAACGCCTGGCGGCTCATAGCTCCACCCAAACGGGATAGAAAACAGTAAGGATTCTGCCGCAACGGGTCAACTTTCTGTCTGACCGTGTCCAGATAGGCTGCTACCCGCACTCGGGCTGACTCACCAATCGGTACCAACCGTTCCTTATTTCCCTTTCCGACAGTCATCAGATAACCGGAATCAAGATTTACTTCACGAAGTTTGAGATTAACCAGCTCGGACACCCGCAGTCCGGTGGCGTACAGCAGTTCCAACATGGCGAGATCCCTCAGATCTTCGCCCCGTTCACCCGGACAGGAAGCAAACAGGGCATCAACTTCGCGGCAGTCAAGAAACTGCGGCAGTTTATGCAGCGTGCGTGGCGCTTCGATTATTGAAGCAGGATTGCAGTCAGCGTAATTTTCAATCATTAGGAATTTGTGAAACATGCGGATGGCTGACAAACAGCGGGCACGGCTGCGCGGTCCGATGTTCTTTTTCTGCAGGTTACCCATGAATACCGCGATATCAGCCGGACTGACTTCGGACGGCTTTTGCCGTCCCGCTTTCTCCAAATGTTCAAGATAGCGGGCAAGATCCAAGCTGTAGGCGCTTCGAGTATTGCTTGAAAGACCTTTTTCCACGGTAAGGTAGGAGATGAATAGATCGAGGTAGTCGTTCATAATAGAAAATGCGTTAAAGAGCGGCTAGCGCAAGCTTCTAACACTAAACAGATGTAAAGGTGCCGCAATTCTGAGCGGTGCACGAAACCCGGCAAGAGTGTAACTGGCCGGTAGCGGAGGGAAAGGAGCCGTATCCTTGAGCACTTCGATAATAGCCCGATCAACCAAACGTGAACCGGTACTTTTTGTCTGCTGCACGTCAATAAGTGATCCATCCCGCCCGAGAACAATAAGCAAAGTTCCGTCTTGCGATGCAGTTTCCTTGAGAGTTTCCGCCTTCAGCCACCACTTGCTGTTGATCTTTTCCAGAAGCACAAAATAATATTCACGGATATCGTCACGCAGATTTTTGCCCTCAGCAAAGCTGCTGAAATAACCGTTTGCCATGCCGCGTCCCAGTGAAGTGGTCTTAACTTCTTCCACAGGCGTCTGAACAGGTGTTGTGGGTGTTTCAGTACCGGTTGAGTCAGAGAGTTTTTCCGGCAATGGGACCGGCTCCTCTGTTTTTATTTCCTCAGGTTGAGGCGGCGGAGCGTGGATCACCGGCGCGGCAGGCGGGGCGGACTCGGCTATACTGTTGAT